>NZ_JBHVVI010000221.1:0-7363 GCF_042883685.1 Kitasatospora sp. NPDC058190 | reverse complement strand
GCCAGGCCGGGTCCTTCCACCGCGGGCTGCGGACCGTGGCGCTGGACGGCACGCATCTGCACGTGCCCGACGACGAGCAGGTCACCTGGCGTTACTGACTTCGGCGCCTCAGGGTGAGGCGGGGGTGTCGAGGGTCAGGCCGGTGCCGGCTATGAAGCCGTCGAGGATGTCGGGCCGGTACTGCAGGCGCTTGAGCCGGTTGCGCACGAGGGCTTCGAGTCGGTCGAGGGCGACCACGGCGAGGTTGGCGAGGCTGCGTTTGACGTGTGCCCAGACCCATTCGACAGGGTTGAGGTCGGGTGAATAGGCGGGGAGCAGGAACACCGTCAGCCAGGCACGCTCGGCGATCAAGTCGCGCATGGCGTGGGAAATGTGGGTGTTCAGACGGTCCCAGACCAGCACGATCGGCGCCTTGACCAGCTGGTGGACGCCGTCGATCAGTGCGATGAAGTCGCGCTCGCCCATGCTGCGGCGTCGCCCCTTGCCCGCCGGGTGGGTGCGTAGGCGGTGGCACAGCCGGGTGCGCGAGCCCGGCCACATGGCGATCAGTCCCGCCACGGACAGGCGTCCCGAGCGGCGGCCGCTGACGGTCACAACCGGCGTGCGGCCGCGCCGGCCCCAGGTGCGGCCTTTGGGCGGACGGCGGGTGAATCCTGCCTCGTCCTCGAAGCAGATGTAGCCCCCGCAGGCCGCCCGCGCTCTTTTACCTCCGCCCAGGTCGCCTCCTTCCACGCGGTGACGGCCTGCTCGTCGCGCTCGGCGACCCGCCGCGCGGGGACCTGCGGGCTGAAGCCGAGCCGGTGCATCAGCCTCGTGGCACCCGAGACGCTGTAGGAAACGTGGAACTTCCTCCCGATCAGCGTGGCCACCCTCGCCGCGGTCCACACCTGGTCCTCCACCCAGCCGTGCGCAGCCGGACCCTGCTCCAGATACGCGGCCAGTTTCTCCAGGCAGCGCGGTGACAGACGGCACCGCGACCCGCTCGGGCCGCGAGAAGCCAAAGCCTGCACACCGCCCTCACACCACAACTGGTGCCACTGGTAGGCCGACTTCGGGCTCACCCGCAGACGTCGAGCCACCTCCGGCGGCTTGACGTCCTGCTCGAACAGCTCGGCCGCCTGCATCCGCACTGACTCCCGGCGCAGCCGTCCCGCAGCGGTCAGCCCGCCCCCATCCGCATATCTCACACACCATCGGATACAGCCACCACAACGAGCCCGTCAGGCAATTCGGGACCGTTCACCCTGACGCGCCGAAGTCAGTAGGCCGGACGCAGCTCGCGCACCCGCTCCCGCAGGATCGACAGCCCACGCTCCCAGCCGATCCGCTCGGCGATCACCGTGGCAGGCATGGTCGGCGTCTGCTGCAGCAGCTCCCGGATCCGGTCCTCGACCCCGTCCACCGCGGAGCCCTTCAACGGACGCTGGTAGACCGGTGGCCGGTCCGAGGCCAGGGCCCGCGCCACCGTGCCCCGGGAGATCCCCAGCTGTCGGGCCACAGCCCGCGCCGACAATCCCTCCGCCCGGTGCAACCGCCGGATCTCGGCCCAGTCCTCCACCCCGATCACCTCTTCCCTCCTGACTCCAGAACCTCTGAAGTCAGGATGATCAAGAGATCACGAAGTGACCCGATTTTGATCCGCCGTCCGTGGCCCTCGTTTCACCCGTTGCCGACATTCGGAGCGGCTCCCGTCGTGCGGTCTCCAGCGTCTCGGGCGTGGCGGCAGCGGCGGTGGCGCAGCTCCGGCTTCGAGCCCTCCTTCCCGCCGATCGAGCCCCAGCACGTCCAGCACGGGCGCAGCGAGGCATTCGCCGCACCGGCGGACTCCAGCTGCTCCTCCGCCTCCCGTTCCAGCCGTTCCGTGCGTTCCTGGTGGCAGGACCAGCACCGCCCGCCAGGCCAGCGGGTCCACCGGCCGTGGAGCCCGTACTCGTAGGTGCTCTCCTGCTTGGGGACCTGGCCCCAGTCGGCGCAGGCCAGGGTCCGCATGAGGTCGCGGTGGGCCTGGCGGGCCTTCTTCTCCCTCTCCTTCTGGCGCTGGTCGTAAGAAGCGCGGTTGTCCGGGTTGTCCAGCGCCTCGATCAGACAGTGCCGTCCGTCGCGGCCGAAGCGCCACCACACCGGCCCGAGCGGGCCGTACTCGGCCAGCAGCTCCAGCATGGTCGCGATGACCGGTATGGCGTCGTCGTACTCGCGCCAGCCGTCCCCGTCGTTGTCGTCCCGGGGCACCGTGTACCGCTGCCCGCCCCAGACCTCGGCCGACAGCTCGGCCACCGCCTCCTGACGGTCGGCCGGCTCCTCAGCGACTGGGCCCACTCCTACCTGGGCCCGCTCCTACCTGGGCCTCACCCTCAAGACGGTGCCCTGCCGCAAGGACCAGGACAGCTTCGCCGTCCTGGCAAAGAGGTGGCGGGTAGATCGGGCCATCTCGTGGATCACGAGAGCCCACAGAAACGCCCGGGACTACGAGCGGCTCATCTCCCACGGCGAGGCCCACCTCACCTGGACCGTGATCACCTTCGTGGCACGCCGCCTCACCCGGTCACCCCGCCACACGCCGTCGAACCTGCCAAGACGAACACCGACAGGCCCAAGCCCATACGCCTTCGAAAGCAGACGCATACAGCCGTTCCTGCGGCACGAAGGATGACCGGGTACGGCACCGCCCGAGCGATCCGAGGCCAGCCACGCTGTACAGCCGTCGTCAGCCGGACATCGGGATCGACGAGTCCGTGCGGCCGCTAGCCAGCGCCGTCACCCCGGCGGCCTCCCGCACACCGCCCGCGAGCACCGCGCACGTAAACACGATCACAAGGGCCTCCCAGCCCCAGGAGGCGAACGCAATCACCGGGACGACGAACATCGAATGGACGGCGGAGACAACAAACGCCGCCCGCGCCCAACCTCCGCCGATCACCGGCCGACGTACGGTCGCCCAGTGACGCCACCACAGTCCGGCAGCCACCGCCGCGATGACGGCCATCACAGCAGCGCCCAGCCGGGCCAGCTCAGCATCGGTCACACTGTCAGGGTCCAGGACGGTCGAGCCGGTCGTGTGCACGCTCAGCGCAACCGCAGTCCATCCGAGGGCCCCCGCGCCCAGCAAGGAAGCCAAGACCGCTGCGCGTCGCCGGTCCCAACTCGTCCCAGAATGCGTCAAGTTCGATTTCATGCCTCATCCTAGCTTTGACTCTGTCGGAGATCTCGTTCGCTGCCATGTCAGCTGACGGCCCGGCAGGACCGCAGGCGCGGGACACCCTGCTGGTCGAGGTAGTCCTGAAAGGCTGTCGGTGGTCCTATGGACGCGCTTTCGCCAGGAGACTGCTGACTGAGGCGGCTGAGGCGTTCGACGATGACGTTGAGCACGTGCTGCAAGTGGGCCTTGTCCTGCCCGCGGTATCGGCAGCCGCGCATGCCATGGCCGTGGGCGAACTCGCGGATGGTGCCCTCGATGCCGGAGCGCACCGCGTAGCGCTTGTACCAGGCCGGTTCCTGCTACTCGGCGCGGTTGCGCAGTTGCAGTTCCAGCACGGACGCAGCGAGGCGTTGGTCTCCCGGGCCTTCTCCCGGCGCTCCTCGTGCTTGTGGTGGCAGGGGTAGCAGCGGCCGCCGGGGCGGCGGGTCCACCGGCCGTGGAGCCCGTACTCCCAGGTGCTCTCCTGCTCGGGGACCTGGCCGCAGTCGACGCAGGCCAGGGTCCGCATGAGGTCGCGGTGGGCCTGGCGGGCCTTCTTCTCCCTCTCCTTCTGGCGCTGGTCGTAAGAAGCGCGGTTGTCCGGGTTGTCCAGCGCCTCGATCAGACAGTGCCGTCCGTCGCGGCCGAAGCGCCACCACACCGGCCCGAGCGGGCCGTACTCGGCCAGCAGCTCCAGCATGGTCGCGATGACCGGCACCGCGTCGTCGTACTCGCGCCAGCCGTCCCCGTCCGCGTCGTGGGTGCGGATCGTCCACCAGCCACCGCCCCAGGCGTCGCGCGCCAGGTCCGCCACCGTCTGCTGACGGTTGGCCAGGGCCACCGGCCCGGCGTCGGTGACGACCAGGGCGACCGGCGGGTACCCGGCGCGGGTGTGCCCCGGGTAGGCCCGGCGCCACCAGTGCACCGTCCGGTCGGCGACTTCCTCGCCGGCGCGGGCCGGGTCGTTGCCGCGAACCTTCACGCGGAACAGCTCACGGTAGGCGGTGAACTTCGCGGCCACCCGCTCCGGCGCCATGGTGGAGCGGTCGACCTCCACCATCAGCACCGGCACCCCGATCTCCGGGGCCTGCCACACCGCGTCCGGGCGCACCTTGCGCTTCCCGCCCGCAGCGTGAACTCGACCTCGGTCGCCCAGTCGGTCACGGTGCCCACCCCGCCCGGGGCGTCCGGGGCTGTGCCACCGAGGACGAACGCGGCGATCGTCTCGTTGACCGCCATCGCGTGCCGGGCACCGGAGCGCCCGGCGCCCCGCGGCGTTGAGCCCATGTCCGAGCGGGGCAGGCCGAGCACCTGCCCGGCCGCGCCCTCCAGCCCGGCCGCGCCCTCCAGCCCGGCCGTACCCTCCAGCCGCCAGGTCTTGTGCCGGTCCTTCGTGTTGCCATCCGAGGCGACCAGGCCGTGCAGCGCGAGATCGCCCGGACGAGGTCGCAATCACCGCGCTGGAACCGGAGGACGGTCGACCGGCTTCGCCGAGGACACCGGCCATGACTTCGGTCTGGTGCTCCATGTCGTGACCGTCCGCCACGCCGAGACATCCTGGTCAGTCAGGGCCAGCTTCAGCATCCTTCCCATCGGGACCGGGTAGGGGCTGTTCGGCCCAGATGGTCTTGCCGCAGGCAATGGGCCGCACTCCCCAGCCGCTCGTGATCTGGGAGGTGATGAACAGACCCCGGCCGCCTTCATCGTCGTCCTCGGCGTGCCGAAGCTGGGGGGCGGTGCTGCTGTCGTCGGTGACCTCGCACGTCAGGGCCTGCTCACCACGGACGAGACACACGCTGAAAGGACCTTTGGCGTACCGGATGGCGTTGGTGGCCAGTTCGCTGACGACCAGGGCAGTGGTGTCGTGGAGAGCGGCCAGTCCCCATTCCGCGAGCCGGCGGCTGACGGCTGCGCGGGCATCGGCGACGGCTGCCGGGTCGCGTGGCCAGGTCCAGGTCGCGGCCCGATCGGGGCCGAAGGCGCGGGTGCGGGCCAGGAGGAGCACGGCGTCGCCCCGGGGTCGTTGGGGGGACAGGGTGCGGAAGACGGCATCACAGCGGTCCTGCAGGGTAGCGCCGTTGACGTTCATGGCCTGGAGCAGGCGTTCGGGTTCCTCGGGATGGGCAGGGTCCCCGCTCTGCAGGAGGCCGGCGTTGCACAGGGCCAGGACGGTGCCTTCGGGCAGCTCCACGTCGGTGCTCTCGTATCGGGTGATGCCCAGGCCCAGGGGCGGGCCGGTGGGGACGGAGGCGAGAGCGACGGTGCCGTCGGGGTACGCCACGGCAGGTGCGGGGTGACCGGCGCTGGCCATGGTGCAGTGGCGGGAGACCGGGTCGTAGACGGCGTAGAGGCAGGTGGTGTTCGCCGTGCGCCGCGGGAGCGTGTCCGGTTGCCGGGCGGAGCCGGGCGACACGTCCTGGTGGGGGCGCAGGCGCTCCTCGTCCCGGCGGATGACCAGGGCGTGCAGGCGCTCCAGGACCTCGTCGGGAGGCAGGTCCATGGCGGCCAGGGCGCAGACGGCGGCACGCACCTCGGCCATCGTGGCGGCGGCCTCGAGACCTTCTTCGGCGGTGTCGCCCGCCACCAGGGCGACACGTTCGCCGGAGAGCAGGATGACGTCGAACCAGTCGCCGCCGGAGCCGACGGGCTGGTAGCTGCGCGCGGTCTCCACGGCGAGGTGGGGGGCGACCTGCGGGGGGCGCAGGGTGAGCTGGAGAAGGCGCGCTGCCGAGTGCTCGCGAGTGTAGAGCCGGGCGTTGTCCAGGCACACCGCGGTGGGTGCGGCCAGGTTCGCCGCCAGGGCGAGATCCAGTTCGTCGAAGGGTGCCGGTGTGGACGTCCGGTAGAAGGCCGCCAGCCCCATGACGACGCCCCGGGCGGCCAACGGAACCACCAGCACCGAGTGCACCCCTGTACGACGGAGCCACTCCACCTGGCCGGCGTTCAGCTGAGCCAGCCAGTCGACGTCCGCACGCAGGTCACGCACCAACCGCGGCTGGAGGTCGGCCAGGCACTGGCTGTACGGGGTGCCGTACGGGATGCTGATCATCTTCCCGACCTCAACAAGCGGCCGGTTGCCGCTGGGCATGCCGTGACGGGCGGCCCGGCGCATCGGAAGGTCTTCCAGAACGGGCCCGACAGCGCGTGCTTCGCCGCGCAGCACCGAGTCCAGGACATCGACGGTGACGACGTCGGCCAGCTCCGGTACGGCCAGCTCGGCCAGCTCCTGAGCGGTGCGGAAGACATCCAGGGTGGTACCGAGGCGCGACCTCGCGCCCTCCAGGAGCTCCAGCTGTCGCCTGGCGCGGTGCTGCTCGGAGACGTCGATCACGGACACCGCCAGACCCAGCACCCGGCCGCCCGCGTCCTGGAGCCGGAACGTGGACGCGGACAGCGCCAGCTCGCGGTGGGGCGGGATGGTGGACCGGGCCGTCAGCAGGACGTCTTTGCGCGGCTGGCCGGTCTCCAGGACCTCGCGCAGCATCCGTTCAGTCCGGCCGGCGTCGAGTCCGGGCACCAGCTCCCACGGACGCCGACCCACGAGTGACTCGCCGGGGAAGTCGGGGTCCTCCGACGCTGGGGCATCCACCTTGACCACCCGCAGCTCGGTGTCCAGGACGACCAGACCGAACGAGGGCCCCGGGAACAGCGCAGCAAGAACGGTGTCCGCCGGTTTCCGACCCTCCGCGCCCTGTGCTGCGCTGCCCACGGCCCCACCTCCCATACGTCCAGCGTGCCTCTGCCCCGATAGGTAGCGCGGATTCCCCGACCCGCCCAGCAGCAACGCTGACGCCGTGGCGGAGTTCACCGGTCCTGCGTCCAGGGATCGGTCACACGTTGCGGGCCTTCGCCGGGTAAAGCTTCGCGTGGAGCACCCGCGTCTCCCACCACGGATCGTCCGGAGCGGAGACCAGCGCGGCCACCAGCTCCGACCGGCAGCACCAGCGGGCCCAGCCCCTCCACCTCCCGGTCACCCGCGCACTGCGGGCACTCCAGCCGGTCCGGCCCGGCCTTCTCGTCCGAGTTCCAGCGGTGAGCCCGCCTTACCGCCGATCGAACCCCGCACGTCCAGCACGGGCGCAGCGCGGCGTTCGCCTCCCGGGCGGCGAAGACCGGCCGGTGCCAGGGGACGAGACGGCGGAGCAGCCGACCGGCAGGCCGGGCCGGGCAGGCGCCGGGTCTGGTTCT
>NZ_JBHVVI010000220.1:0-7456 GCF_042883685.1 Kitasatospora sp. NPDC058190 | reverse complement strand
AAGAGACAGCCTGCGGCTTGAGCATTTCCTGGCGGAAATGCGGCGGTGCTGACGCACCGCCGGGTGCGGGGGTGCCGGCTACGCCGTCACCATGCGTGGCGTAGCCTCGGCTGCGCCTCGGCAAGCGGTGTGGGGTTGGGGGAATTCGCCGGTGGCGAATTCATGGGCTTGCTCGGGTGGTTTGTGGCAAGCGCCTGGCGTCGCTGCGCTCCGCCCATCGGGGGCATCTGTCCCGGGCCTACGGCCCGTCAATCGGCCAGCTTCCCCGCCTTGTTCGGCCGGTGTTTTCACGGCCCTACGGGCCGGTCTGCTGACCGCCTTTCCCGGGCTGCGCCCGGGGGTGAGCGTTGACGATGTGACGCGGAATTCGGGTAGTAGCCCCTTCCCCCGAATCGGGAGGGGTGCCGGCCGGGGCCTGCGGCCCCGGGCGTTGACGATGTGTCGCGGACTTCCGGTATCAGTCACAACCTCACCCCCCGGCCCCCTCCCCGATCACGCCCGGCGGGGTGCTCGGGGCCCGGTTTCGCCGTGTGGTTGCTGGGCTGGTGGCCCATCCGCCGCCTCTGGGGCAGGCCTGCGGCCCTCGCTTCCTGGCTCCCTGCCCGCCGGTCCGGGCTCGCCCGCCCGGGGCTCCGTGGCGGGCCCTCACGGACACCCCGCACGCCGGTCCCTGACAGGCCCTCAACCACAGATTCCGGACCGGCACCCGGGGCGGTTCCAGTGGCGTTCTGAGCGTGTTTCCCGGAGCGCCGTACAGCCCTATCCTGGCCATCCGCAAACGAGCGCGAGACGCGAATAGGAAGGCTCGCATAGACTTCCCGTTCCAGCCCTATCCGACTTCACCAGCCGGGAGAATGCGAATTACAATCCAGCCCACTGCCGATGCGAAACAGGAAAGCCACGCGAGGCGCAGCGCCCGGAAATCGAATTCTGACGCCCCAGAAAGGGGCCTACGGCCCCCACCGCCGATACGGTGACCGCTATTCCAGACCCGCCGGGAAATCCGATGAGACTGCCCCAGAGCAATCACCAGAGCCACAACACCAAACCGAACACCCGAACCGGGGACCGACCCGCGGGCGGCCGGAGCAGGCCGGGCACGGACGAGTCGAGGCCAGCACGGGGCCGCACGCCACCAACACACCTGACAGCCCGTCTACCCTGCAGAAGTCCTCAACCCAGCCCCAGCCGACCACACCCCGGAGAACCGGCATGACAGACGAACCCAGCACCTCCCCAGACCCCAACAGCGGCTCCGCCCGCCGACTCCGACCCACCCTCGGAACCCTCGCCCTGCGGGCCGTACTCGCCGCAGTCTCCGCCGCCACCATCGGGCTCTTCCTCATCCTCGTAGCGCACGTACTCGCCACCCACCGACACGCCCTCCACTTCCACTGACCCCCACACCACCCAACCGCGACCGAGGCACGGCGTGACGGCCGGACGGGCGCAGCGGGACGGCGGGCAGGACGACGGGCGGGTGAGCGGGGCAGGGCCCGCGCACGGCCTGGACGGCGGCCGGAGCGCAGCGGTGAGGCGCGAGCGCGGCCAGCGGGCGGGGCGGCCGGTCCGGGCGCTGCGGGACGGCCTGGCGGCCGACCAGGACAGCGGCCAGAGCGCAGCACCGGTGTCCTGTGCCACCGAACCTTGACCGTGTGCCACTGAGCTTTGACGTCTGCACGGTTTGTGTCACTGAAGGTTGATCGCCCAGGTCAGTCGCCGCGCGTCGTGCCGGTGACCCGAACGGACGGTCGTTGGAACCCTGGGATACCACCTTCCGACGCAGGACGGCCGCTAGGCGCTCGGCGGAACGAGCCAGGGAATCCTCGAGACTTCGCGGTACACCCGCCCGGCTGCCGCAACCAAGATCGGCACGCGCTCGTCCCACTGATGGCTCGAAGGCACTGAACGCCAGGGGGAAGCGATGGCCACGGTCGAACCGCACGATCCGTACGTGGTCACGGCGCAGGGGAGCGCTCCGGTTCGTCCGCCCTCGAACCGGCGTTGGCAGGTCCTCACCCTCGGTGCGGCTTGCGCCCTGCCGTCGTTGATCTCGGTGGCCATCGGCAGCGCCGTCCAGCACTTCGAGCCTGGCGGGCGCGTCCTCGGGATTCTGCACCTGGTGGTGACGCTCGCGGTCGTCATACCCGCGTACTTCGTCAGCGTCCACGCCCTGAAGCCGTCCGCCCCCCGGTGGTGCTGGCTGCTCGCACCCGCGCCGATGGCGCTCGACCTCGCCGCTACCCACGGGCTGGCCTTCCTACTGCCCTTCCGCCCGGGCCTGCTGAGCGTGCTGGTGTTCGCCCTCCCGTCCTTCGCCCTGGCCTGCGCCGTGGTGCTGCGCTCACGCACCGCCCTGCTGGCGGCCGTCGGCACGCTGCTGGGCGTGTTCGTGCTCGCGCTTCCGCTGCGGGCGATGCAGCGGGAGGTGGGGGTCCAGGACCTGCTGCTCGGCACCCACATCCCGTCCCGGTCCCTGATGCAGCCGGTCCTTTCGGCGGATGTGCAGATCACCGGGATCAGTTGGGATGGGCATCGGGCGGTCTTCGTGCTCAGCGACCAGGCGGACATCTACGCCGGCAGCGGCGGACTCGGCAACGGCTTCGACAAGGCCGCGGTCGAGACGGTCTCCCCGGGCTACAGCGACCCCTGCGGCCGCCCGATGCTGTCCGCGGACGGTGAGAACCTCACCACCAGCCCTTTCACCCCCTGCCTGCCGCAGCCGGGCGGCCTCTGGTCCGACGGAGTGAACCGATACGTCCTGCAGCGCGACGGCCTCACGATCACGCTGGCCGGCGCCGGCGGCGGGCTGAGCACCCTCAGCGGGGGCGGCGAGGTGCGCCACGCCATCCTCGCAACCCATCCCGCCACCGAACCCGAACTGCGCTCCCTGGAGGGCTGGTTCCCCTCCAGCTGGCTGGGCTGCTTGTTGCTCTGACCACCTGGAGACGGGACGGTGACGTCTACCGTGTCCCGGGCACAGTACACGGAGGCCCACTCGACGGTCCTGACCTGGGCGGTCAATCTTCGCTGACACAAACCACCACCCGTCAACCTTCGGTGGCAATCGGTCAAGGTTCGATGGCACGGGACAACTACTCCAAACGAGTGCACCCTGTCGGCCGTCCTATGGCTTTGGCTGCATGGCCGGTGCGGGCAGGTCGAGGACTCGGGCAAGGGCAGCAATGACCGGATCAGAGTGCTCGGGCATTTGCTGACGGACCCAGTCGGTCGCCAGCGCGAGGAAGTTGGTCAGGTCGCGCTCGGCGCCGGCGAGCAGGTGGCGGAGCTCGGTGACGGACAGCTCGATCACCGGGCTGCCACTCTGCTCGGCGTTGGCGGTGAGCCGGACGGTGTCGCCGAAACGTTCTGCAACCGGTGACACGGGCTCGTGGCCGAACCCAAGCAGGCTGCCGCCATCGACGAACACGCGCCAGTCGCGCCAGTCTTCCAGTCCATCGCAGCAACCGGGCAGGAAGGTGACCCCCGTGGAGTAGTCGGTGACTCGCAGGCCACCGGCCGCGTAGAGGTGGTCGAAGGTCAGCAGTCCATGAAGGAAGGACTCGAGCGGGTCAGTCGGCCGTGGCGGGCGGTCCCCGTCGGGGTCGATGTCGTTGCAGCCGATGATGCGCATCATCGCCGTCCCGACCTCGGCGGGTGAGAGTTCGCCGTTCAGGGGCAGGAAGGCGAACGGCTCGATCCCGGCGATAGGCCAGAGGTCGAAGCCCTCTGGGATGTTGATCTCCAGGACAGGCTGCATCACGATCACCTGGCGCAGTGTTCCGCACTCTTGCCCCTATCGCCTCTCGATTACGCCGAGCATCTCTCCTCTTCCGAAACCCGAACCGGAAGAGGAACCGAGCACCTTCGGTCGTACTGACATGAGCAGACACAGTTGCCGCGGACACCTCACCGCGCCGGCCGCCAGTTGGGCCAACCTAAACCGTTCCTCGGTGGGGCCACTTGCAGCCGTCACCCCGGGGCGCAAGAAACACCGTCCTAGACACGGCCCCACCCCGGCACCCTGTCGCACCCACCTGTCGCGCCCCCACCACACACAGGGGAACCCGGGCATCCGCCCACGTCACACCACGCGACAGCACCCCACACGACAGCAGGGTGCGACAGCCAACGCGACAGCACCCACCAACCACCAGCACGACCCCGCATCGGCCCCCCGGACCATCACCAGAGCAGCCTCCAGCGCCGGCCTGACGGCCACCAGGACGACGGCCACCGGGTCGGACGAAGACGACGGCGGCGGCCGGGACGACGGCCACCAGGACGAGGCCAGCGGGACGCACGGGTGCAGCAGGCCGACGCCGGCGAGCGATCGGGCGGGCGGGCGGGCGGGCAGGCTGACGGCGACGAGGTGGCCCTGGGAGGATCGGCCCGCGGGTGCACGCGACACCCCCATTGCCTGTGGCGTGCACCAGCACAGGGGTACGTGCGGACCCACGAGGACGGCGGCGAGACGGACGTCCACCAGGGCGGGGCCGCCGCCGAGGACGGCAACGAGGCGGACGAACCAGAGGCGCCGGCCCAGCAGGCCCGGACGACGGGGCCAAGACGAGGCCCAGCAGGACCCAAGCAGGAAGCGGACCCGGCCAGCAGGAGCAGGGTGCAGCGGCCGGCCGGCGGCGTGCCGGGCAAGGAGGGCCAGAAGCTGCGCTTGGACGGTGCCGTAGCCGTCGACCAGGCAACAGCCCGGCGCGGACCCCGACGTGATGAGCGCCTGCTGCGGCGCATGCCTGTTCGCAGCCGGAGAGAGGGTCAGGGCGTTCGCAGCAGGATCTCGCCAGTCGAAGGGTCAGCGATGACGGCGACGTCCGAGGTGAAGAAGAATCCGATCTCTCCGTCCTCGACGAACGGGCTGACGTTGGTCGTCACGTGCGCGTACTCATCCCCGATGTCGTATCCGCAGGCACTGTTGAGGACCACCAGCCGCACGCCATCCCGCAGGACGACCTCCGTCGACAGTCCGTCCCGCTCTTGGAGCAGATCGACAATCGCCGTATCACGCGGCGCGGGCTGGGGCGGGAACATCGCGCCAGCTTGCCACACCAGCCCACAGGCCATGTCGGGCCGGCCTTCAGCCTGCCGGGCAAGGAGGACCAGGAGCCGGGCCTGGACGGCGCCGTGGGCGTCGACCGGACCACAGCCCGGACGGTGTCAGCAGGCCCCACCAACCGCCGGCGAGCGCAACGCGGGGGCGCAGCCCGGCCCGCCAAACCGAACACCGACCCCACACCCTGACCAATCCGACCGAAATTCAGAAGCCCCAGGAAGTCAATCAATGAAAATATCTGCGCGGAATTCCAACGGAATTCCAAGCCGATTACAGATCCAGAACACCCCACCGCCCCCACGAGCAGCCGACCAGCCCCCGCTACCACCCCCGACCACCACGTACCGTTACCAAGCCAGCTGCCGACTCGACTCCAACAGGTCTAACCAAAGGTCCAGACAACATGGCGTGTAGGGCTATTCCACGCCCCACAACACCAACAGGTCACACCCGCGCGGGCCAGCTGGGCGGAACTCGACCAGGAGCAGCGGGACCTGCTGGCGGCGCTCGACGCTGGATGACTCAGATCCCATGCGTCCACCAGTCCTCGCGACCGCTGCGGGCGAGGTCCGGACGGACGCGGGCGAGGAAGACTTCGTCCAACGGCCTGACCACAGCCCTCAGTTCACGGCGGCCCGAGTGGGCAGGCTGGCCGGTTCGCCGCTCCACCCGCCGAGGGTGAGCACCTCCAGGTCGGGGTGGGCCGCCGCCTCGACGTCCCCGGGATCCCCACCGTGGAGCCTCGCCACCACCGGCATCCGGTCCGAGTGCCGGCCGGAACAAAAGCTCCGGTCCGGATCTGGATTCAGCACCAGGTCGGTGAGGGACTCGGCCAACAGGTGGGCTCCGGCGCTCTGCTCGTGGTCGAGCACGATGATCTGTCCGAGGTGGCCGCGTGGGCCGGGCGTCAGGTCAACGACGACGCGGTCCCCGCCGCCGGTGTCGCCGATGACGATCCAGCCTGGCGAGCCGACCAGCTGACTGAGCAGGTGCGCACCTGGGAACTGAGTATCCGGACGGCTGCGCCGGGCTCGTCGATCCGCGTTGGATGGGGGCATGAACGCGACACCCTCTGCCAAGACATCCGTCGCCCGACCGTCCCCGGGGAGGGACCGCACACGGCGCCGGGCCGTTCTGTCCGCCGTCCTGTTCGTGCCGGCGACCCTGGCGGCCATTCTGCTGGCCCTGAGCTCCGAACAGGCGTCGGTCTGCATCACATACGGGGAACAGTGCGACCGGGGACTGCCGGACTGGCTGCTCCGCTGGGGAGCCGGACTCGCCGCCGCGGCGTTCCTCGCCGCCCTGGCCGCACCTGCCGCGCGCATGCGCCGGGCCGCGCTCGCCGCCCAGATCCTCGCGGAGGCTACGGCGCTTCTGGTCATCCTCAGCCACAGGTGACCCGTACACGAGCCGGATTCGTCTCTCCTGTCCCGGGTCGCAGAGACGCCGTCGTCCGCGGCCGGCAGTCGCCCGGGAGCAGCCCCTGGACAGCGGGTAACCTGGGTGTCCGCCCCGACAACAACGGCCCACCCAACAGTGGCCAGCAGCGGCCGGCACAGCGACGGCGAACGGCGACGGCGGCAGCGACGACCACCAGGACCACAACGACGAGCGGCGGGACCACAACGACGAGCGGCGGGACCACAACGACGAACCGGCGCACCACGCGAGCAGGCGCCTTCTCAACCAACCCGCCAAACGACCGACCCCGCCCCCCGGCGGCCGGGGCGGCACGGCCAGCGACGACGATGACGGCCGCGCGGCGACCCAGCGGAGGCGACGGACGGCAGGACGGCGGAGGCCAGGCGGCAGGCAGGGCAACGACGACGGCGCAGCTCGCGCCGGCGACCCCGCGGCGGCGAGCAGCGACGGCAGCCGAGACGGCCAGGTCACACCCGGCGGTCCTTCGCAGGGTAGAGCTTCGCGTGGAGCACCCGGTCCTCCCACCACGGATCGTCCGGAGCGGACACCAACGCGGCCACCAGCTCCCGCGTGGTCGGGACCGGCAACACCGCGGCCACCGGACCGGCAACGGGCCCCTGGCGGCCCTGGGAGAATCGGGCAGGCCGTGCGCACCGCACTCCATTGCCCGTGCCGCGCACCCCGCATCGGCGTCTACGCCACACCACCGGCGCATGCCCTCGCGGGTAGTCGGCCTGGGTTCCCGGTCTGACGATCAGAATGGCGGGTTCTCCGGATGCCAGTCGCCGCCCCAGGACCGGCCAGTGACGTACGGGCTGCGGTCCTCGTCGCCGGGCCGGGCAAGGCCGGTGGTGTCGTGACCCCAGGCGTCCAGGGCATCGAGAGCCTGCCGGCGTCGCCACCGAATGTCGCGGGTGAGCAGGAGGCGGTGGGCACGCTCGGCCAGGCCGTCACGGTGCCCGGCGA
>NZ_JBHVVI010000219.1:0-7564 GCF_042883685.1 Kitasatospora sp. NPDC058190 | reverse complement strand
CACCTACGCCTTCCAGCACGAGCACCTCTGGGCCGTCGCGCCGCGCCCCGGCGGGGAGCCGGAGGACGGCGAGTTCTGGAGCGCCGTCGAGGAGGCCGATGTCGAGGCGCTGGCCGCCCGGCTGCGCATCGACAGCGGCGCGCTCGCGCCGGTGCTGCCCGCGTTGACCGACTGGCACCGCCGCCGGCGTGAGCGCTCGACGCTCGACTCCTGGCGCTACCGGGCGACGTGGAAGCCGCTCTCCATCGCCCCCGCCAGGCTGGACGGCACCTGGCTGCTCGTCACCGCCCAGGAAGGCGAGGGCGAGGACGTCGCCGAGGCGCTGACCGCGCACGGCGCGACGGTCGAGCGGCTCGTCCTGGACGACACCTGCACCGACCGGCAGCGGCTCGCCACCCTCCTGGAGCCCGCCGGTCCCACCGGCATCGTCTCCCTGCTCGCCACCGCCGAGCGGCCGAGCGAGCGCCACCCCGCCCTGCCCGAGGGCGTCGCGCTCACCCTCGCCCTGATCCAGGCTCTCGGCGACGCCGGGCAGGACGCGCCGCTGTGGTGCCTCACCCGCGGCGCCGTCGCCGCCGGGCGCACCGACACGGTCGCCAACCCGGTGCAGGCACAGGTCCACGGCCTCGGCTGGACGGCCGCGCTGGAGCACCCGCAGCGCTTCGGCGGTGTCGTCGACCTGCCCGACGCGCTCGACCGGCGCGGCGGCGAGCGGCTGGCCGCCGTATTGGCCGCCCGCGACGAGGACCAGGTGGCGATCCGCCCCTCCGGCGCCTACGCCCGCCGCATCGTGCGCGCCGAGGCCGCCGCCCGCCGGGAGGTCCGCCCGCTGCGCGGCACCGTCCTGATCACCGGCGGCACCGGCACCCTCGCCCCGCACCTGGCCCGCCGCCTCGCCGCGGAGGGCGCCGAGCGGATCGTGCTCACCAGCCGCCGCGGCGCCACCGCGCCGGGCGCCGCCGAACTGCTCGCCGAACTCGCCGCCGCGGGCTGCGCGGCCGAGATGGCCGCCTGCGACCTCACCGACCGCGACGCCGTCGCGGCGATGCTCGCCGACCTCGCCGCCGCCGGCCACGAGGTGCGCACCGTCGTGCACACCGCCGCCGTCATCGAGCTGCTGTCGGTCGAGGAGACCACCCACGAGGCCTTCGCCACGGTCCTGCACGCCAAGACCGCCGGCGCCCGCCACCTCGACGAGCTCCTGCCCGACGACCAGCTCGACGCCTTCGTGCTGTACTCCTCCACCGCCGGCATGTGGGGCAGCGGCCGGCACGCCGCCTACGTCGCGGGCAACGCCTACCTCAACGCGCTCGCCGAGCACCGCCGCGCCCGCGGCGGCCGGGCCACCGCGATCTCCTGGGGCATCTGGGCCGACGACCTGAAGCTCGGCCGCGTCGACCCCGGCCAGATCCGGCGCAGCGGCCTGGTCTTCATGGACCCCTCGCTCGCCCTGGACGGGCTGCGCCAGGCCCTGGACGCCGACGAACAGGTGCTCGCGATCGCCGACGTCGACTGGGAGCGCTACCACCCGGTCTTCACCTCCGGCCGCCCGACCGCCCTGTTCGAGGACGTCCCCGAGGTGCGCCGGCTCACCGAGGCCACCGAACGCCCGGCCGGGGACGGCGAGTTCGCCGCCAAGCTGCGCGCCCTGCCGGCCGCCGAGCAGGAGCGCCGGCTGCTGGACCTGGTCCGCGCCGAGGCGGCGACCACGCTCGGCCACGCCTCGCCCGACGTGCTGTCCGAGCAGCGGGCCTTCCGTGACGTCGGCTTCGACTCGCTGACCGCCGTCGACCTGCGCAACCGCCTGGCCGCCGCGACCGGGCTCACGCTGCCCAGCACCCTCGTGTTCGACCACCCGAACCCGCTCGCCCTGGTGCGCTTCCTGCGCGAGAAGATCGCCGGCGCCGCCACTGGTCGATTTGACGCGGGCGGCCCCGCCGCCACGGTGGCGGGCGCCGCGTCGGACGAGCCGATCGCCATCATCGGCATGGGCTGCCGCTACCCCGGCGGGATCGCCTCGCCCGAGGACCTGTGGCGGCTCGTCACCTCGGGCGGCGACGCCATCACCGAATTCCCGACGGACCGCGGCTGGGACACCGAGGGGCTGTACGACCCGGACCCGGACGCGCCCGGCCGCACCTACTCGGTGCGCGGCGGCTTCCTGCAGGACGTCGCCGACTTCGACGCCGCGTTCTTCGGCATCTCCCCGCGCGAGGCCCTCGCCATGGACCCGCAGCAGCGCCTCCTCCTGGAGACGGCCTGGGAGGCCATGGAGCGCGCCGGCCTCGACCCGTCCGCCCTGCGCGGCAGTCTCACCGGCACCTTCATCGGCGCCAGCTACCAGGACTACAGCCCCGGCGACTCCGCCCAGGACGGCGCCGAGGGCCACCTCGTCACCGGCACCATCCCGAGCGTCCTGTCCGGCCGGCTCTCCTACACCTTCGGCTTCGAGGGCCCGGCCGTCACGCTCGACACCGCGTGCTCCTCCTCGCTCGTCGCCCTGCACCTGGCCTGCCAGTCGCTGCGCAACGGCGAGAGCTCCCTCGCCCTCGCCGGCGGCGTCAGCGTGATGGCCACGCCCAACGCGTTCGTCGGCTTCAGCCGCCAGCGCGCGATGGCCGTGGACGGTCGCTGCAAGGCCTACTCCGAGGCCGCCGACGGCATGAGCCTCGCCGAGGGCGTCGGCCTCGTCCTGGTCGAGCGCCTCTCCGACGCCGAGCGGCTCGGCCACCCGGTGCTCGCCGTCCTGCGCGGCTCCGCCGTCAACCAGGACGGCGCCTCCAACGGCCTCACCGCGCCCAACGGGCCCGCGCAGCAGCGCGTGATCCGTGCCGCGCTCGCCGGCGCACGGCTCGCCCCGGGCGAGGTCGACGCGGTCGAGGGCCACGGCACCGGCACCAGGCTCGGCGACCCGATCGAGGCCCAGGCGCTCCTCGCGACCTACGGCCAGGACCGCGAACTGCCGCTGCTGCTCGGCTCGGTGAAGTCCAACATCGGCCACACCCAGATGGCCTCCGGCGTGGCCGGCGTCATCAAGACCGTGCTCGCGCTGCGCAGCGGCGTGCTCCCGGCGAGCCTGCACATCGACCGGCCGTCCACGCACGTCGACTGGACGCAGGGCGCCATCGAGCTTCTCGCCGAGGCGCGCGACTGGCCCGAGACCGGGCGTCCGCGCCGGGCCGCCGTCTCCTCCTTCGGGCTGAGCGGCACCAACGCGCACGTGATCCTCGAACAGGCACCGGCCGCCGTCGTGGCGGCCGCGCCGGCGGACGGCGACACCGTGCCCTTCACGCTGTCCGCCCGTACCGACGAGGCGCTGCGCGCCCAGGCCGGTCAGGTGCTCACCGCGCTCGACGAGCAGCCCGAACTTCCGCTCGCCGACCTGGCGTTCTCCCTCGCCACCACCCGCACCGCGCTCGACCGCCGGGCCGCCGTCACCACCGGCGACCGCGCCGAGCTCCGGCGCGCGCTCGCCGCCCTGCGCGACGGCCTGCCGGACGCCGCCCTCGTCACCGGCCGGGCGGCCGCCGGCGGTCTGGCGTTCCTGTTCACCGGCCAGGGCAGCCAGTACCCGGCCATGGGCAGGGAGCTGTACGACCGGTACCCGGTGTACGCGGAGGCGCTGGACGCCGTCCTCGCCCGCTTCGACCTCGACTACGAACGGCCCGTGCGGGACGTCCTGTTCGCGGCGGAGGGTTCGGCGGAGGCCGCGCTGCTGGATGACACGGGGTATGCGCAGCCGGCGTTGTTCGCGCTGGAGGTGGCGCTGTTCCGGCTGGTGGAGTCGTGGGGTCTGCGGCCCGATGTCGTGGTGGGGCACTCGATCGGTGAGATCGCGGCGGCGCATGTGGCGGGGGTGTTCTCGTTGGAGGACGCCTGCGCGCTGGTCGCGGCTCGGGCCCGGTTGATGTCCGAACTCCCCGGTGGGGGAGCGATGGTGTCGGTCGAGGCGACGGAGGAGGAGGTGCTGCCGCTGCTGACGGACGGCGTCTCGATCGCCGCCGTCAACGGGCCCAGGTCGGTGGTGCTCGCGGGCGACGAGGACGAAGTCCTCCGTGTCGCGGGCGAGT
This sequence comes from Kitasatospora sp. NPDC058190, assembly GCF_042883685.1. Taxonomy (NCBI): domain Bacteria; kingdom Bacillati; phylum Actinomycetota; class Actinomycetes; order Kitasatosporales; family Streptomycetaceae; genus Kitasatospora; species Kitasatospora sp. NPDC058190. The sequence goes on along the minus strand of NZ_JBHVVI010000219.1, from coordinate 3,494 downwards.
TCGTCGGGCGGCGCACCAAGCGCCTGCGCGTCTCGCACGCCTTCCACTCCCCGCACATGGAGCCGATGCTCGACGCCTACACCCGCGTCGCCGCCACGCTCACCTACGACGCCCCGGCGATCCCGCTGATCTCCACCGTCACGGGCGCGCCCGCCACCGCCGACGAGCTCGCCGCGCCCGCGTACTGGGCCCGGCAGGTGCGCGGCACCGTCCGCTTCGCCGACGCCGTCCAGGCCCTCGCGGGCCACGGCGCCGCCGCCTTCCTCGAACTCGGCCCGGACGGCGTCCTCACCGCCGCCGCCCGCGACACCCTCGGCGACGGCGCCCGCCTCACCGGCGTGCCCGCGCTGCGCCGCGGCCGGCCCGGTGTCCCGGTCCTCACGGCCGCGCTCGCCCGGCTGGCCGTCGGCGGCCTGCGCCCGGACTGGGCGGCCGTCTTCGCCGGCACCGGCGCCCGTCGCGCCGACCTGCCCACCTACCCGTTCCAGCGGGAGCGCTACTGGCCGGAGGGCCGGTCCGTCCCGGCGGTGGGATCCGACCCCGTGGACGCCGAGTTCTGGGCCGCCGTCGACCGCGGCGATCTCGGGGCGCTCGGCACCGGCCTGGACCTCGACCGCGACACGGTGACCGCCCTCTCCACCTGGCGCCGCGCCCGGCGCGAGCGCTCCACCGTCGATGCCTGGCGCTACCGCGCCTCCTGGACGCCGCTCGACGTGACGGGTGCTGCCGCGACCCGGCCGTCCGGCCGCTGGCTGGTGCTCGCGTCGGACGACGCACCGTGGGTGGACGGGCTCGTCGACGGGGTGACCCTCCGGGTCTCCGGCGACCGGTCCGCGCTCGCCTCCCAGCTGCGCGAGGCCGCCGTCGGGGAGATCGCCGGCGTCCTGTCCCTGCTCGCCCTCGGCGACGACCCGCTCGCGGCCACCGTCACCGCCGTCCAGGCCCTCGGCGACGCGGACCTCACCGCCCCGCTGTGGTGCCTCACCCGAGGCGCCGTCGCCACCGGCCGCTCCGACCACCCCGCCGACCCCCGGCAGGCCGCCGTCTGGGGCCTCGGCCGCTCCGCCGCCCTCGAACCGCCCACCCGCTGGGGCGGGCTGATCGACCTGCCGGACAAGCTCGACGACACCGCGCTGCGCCGCCTGGCCGCCGCGCTCGCCCGCACCGACGGCGAGGACCAGCTCGCCGTCCGCGCCTCCGGCACCTTCGCCCGGCGCCTCGTGCGTCACCCGCTGCGTCAACCGGTGGGCGAACGCCCGGCCGCCCGGCCGTACGCGCCCGCCGGCACCGTCCTGATCACCGGTGGCACCGGCGGCCTCGGCGGGCAGCTCGCCCGCCGCCTCGCCGCCCAGGGTGCCGCGCACCTGCTGCTGGTCAGCCGCCGCGGCCCGGACGCCCCCGGCGCCGAGCAGCTGCGCGCGGACCTCGCCGCCCTCGGGGCCGACGTCACCCTGGCCGCCTGTGACGCCGCCGACCGGGAGGCCCTCGCGGCCGTCCTCGCCGCCGTCCCCGCCGACCGGCCGCTCACCGCCGTCTTCCACACCGCCGGCGTCGTGGCCGACGGCACCCTCGACACCCTGACCGCCGAGCGCTTCGCCGAGGTGTACCGCCCGAAGGTCGACGCCGCGCACCACCTCGACGAGCTGACCCGCGACACCGACCTCGCCGCCTTCGTCCTGTTCACCTCCACCGCCGGCACCATCGGCGCCGCCGGACAGGCCAACTACGCCGCCGCCAACGCCCACCTCGACGCCCTCGCCGAGCAGCGCCGTGCCGACGGCCGCCCGGCGACCGCGATCGCCTGGGGCCCGTGGGCCGGCGAGGGCATGGCCGGGGCCGGCGTCGAACAGCGGGTGCGCCGCGGCGGCTACGGCCCGATGGCACCCGAGCGCGCCCTGACCGCCCTCGGACACGCCCTCGACCACGACGACACCGCGCTCACCGTCGCCGACATCGACTGGCAGCGCTTCGCGGCGGTCTTCACCGCGCAGCGGCCCGTCCCGCTGATCGCCACGCTGGCCGGGCCGGCCGGCCGCCCGGCCGCCGCCGCCCAGGAATCCGGGCTGCGACAGCGCCTCGCCGAGCTGTCCGAGCAGGCCAGGGAGCGGTTCGTCCTCGACTTCGTGCGCACCCGCGTCGCGGCCGTCCTCGGCCACGTGGGCGGCGAGCGCGTCGGCGCGGACCAGCCCTTCACCGACCTCGGCATGGACTCCCTCACCACCGTCGAACTGCGCAACGCCCTCACCGCCGCCACCGGCCTGGCCCTGCCCGCCACCCTGGTCTACGACCACCCGACCCCGGCGGACCTGGCCGCCCACCTGCTCGCCGAACTCCTCGGCACCCTGCCCGAACCCGACCGGGCCCCGGCCGCGCGGGACGTCACGGACGACCCCGTCGTGATCGTCGGCATGGCCTGCCGCTTCCCCGGCGGCATCGAATCGCCGGAGGACCTCTGGCGCCTGCTCGGCGACGGCGCCGACGCCGTCCGCCCGTTCCCCGCCGACCGCGGCTGGGACCTCGACGCCCTCGGGCGCGGCGGCTCCGCCACCCTCCACGGCGGCTTCCTCGACGGCGTCGGCCGCTTCGACGCCCGGTTCTTCGGCATCTCGCCCCGCGAAGCCCTCGCCATGGACCCCCAGCAGCGCCTCCTCCTGGAGACCTCCTGGGAGGCCCTGGAGCGCTCCGGCATCGCCCCCGACCGTCTGCGCGGCAGCGACACCGGCGTCTTCGTCGGCACCAACGGCCAGGACTACCTCACCGTGCTGCGCCGCGGCACCGCCGACGTCCGAGGCCACGCCGCCACCGGCAACACCGCGAGCGTCCTGTCCGGCCGGCTCTCCTACACCCTCGGGCTGGAGGGCCCGGCCGTCACCGTCGACACCGCGTGCTCCTCCGCCCTCGTCTCGCTCCACCTGGCCGCCCGCGCGCTGCGCGCCGGGGAGTGCTCGCTGGCCCTGGCCGGCGGCGCCTCGGTGATGTCCAGCCCGGACGCCTTCGTCGAGTTCACCGCGCAGGGCGGCCTCGCCGCTGACGGCCGCTGCAAGCCCTTCGCCGACGCCGCCGACGGCACCGCGTGGTCCGAGGGTGCGGGCGTGCTCGTCCTGGAGCGGCTCTCCGACGCCCGCCGGCTCGGGCACCCGGTGCTCGCGGTCGTGCGCGGCTCCGCCGTCAACCAGGACGGCGCCTCGAACGGGCTGACGGCCCCCAACGGACGGGCCCAGCAGCGGGTGATCCGCGCGGCCCTCGCCGACGCGGGCCTGACCGCCGCCGAGGTCGACGCCGTCGAGGCGCACGGCACCGGCACCGCCCTCGGGGACCCGATCGAGGCGCACGCCCTGCTGGCCGCCTACGGGCGGGAGCGCGAACTGCCGCTGCTGCTCGGTTCGGTGAAGTCCAACCTCGGCCACACCCAGGCCGCCGCCGGCGCCGCCGGTGTGATCAAGACGGTGCTCGCGATGCGGCACGGTCTGCTGCCGAAGTCGCTGCACGTCGAC
>NZ_JBHVVI010000218.1:0-7779 GCF_042883685.1 Kitasatospora sp. NPDC058190 | reverse complement strand
CCGAGTACTTGTACGTCCCCAACGGGAACTCCTGTTCTCCGGATCATCACGATCCAAGTGTCCAGGGTGTCCACGTTCCGGGGGAAACCTCCCACAGGTACTCGCCATGCCGGTACACCTCGATCCACCGCTCGTCGTGTGGCATGTACCGCACTTCGAGCACCTCGCCGCCGCGGCCGTGCAGCTCGGGGGCGAGGTAGGCGTGGCCGTTGAACCGGATGCCGTCCTTGCCGACCTTGCGCTCGGTGCCGGCCAGCAGCAGGTACCGCAGCCGCGCCTCGTCCTCCAGCCACGCCTGCACAGGGGTTCGCCCGCCCAGCGCCCGGTGTGGGCGACGACCCGCGCTGCAAGGGCCCGTCGGAAATCAACTGGTTGCTTCCGGAGCTTTGCTTCGTTGATGTGGTATGGGGCGTTTTGATGAGTTGATCGGTCCGTTGCGGGCGAAGCTTGAAGCGGTGACGCCGCACCTGAACGAGCGTCAGCGCCGCCTGCTGTACGCCGCGGAGGCACGGCAGCTCGGTCATGGCGGGATCGCCGCCGTGGCGCGGGCCGCCGGCGTCTCGAAGGGCTGCATCAGCCGAGGACTGGCCGAGCTGGAAGCCGGGGACGACCCCGACGGCCGGGTGCGCCGACCCGGCAGCGGCCGCCCGGCCGCTGCCGAGAAGGACCCGGGACTGCGCGCCGCGCTGCTGGCCCTGGTCGAGGACAGCACGCAAGGCGATCCGATGGGGCCGCTGGTGTGGACGACCAAGTCACTGCGGCACCTGGCGGGCGAACTCGCCGCCCAGGACAGGGCGGTGGGACGTGACACCGTCGCCGTACTCCTGAAGGAAGCCGGGTTCAGCCTGCGCGGCAACGCCAAGGTCCTGGCGGGCAGCAGCCACCCGGACCGCGACGCCCAGTTCCGGCATCTCAACGACGAAGTGAGGCAGTTCCTGGACGCGGGCGACCCCGTGATCAGCGTGGACAGCAAGAAGAAGGAGCAGATCGGGCTGTTCGGGCGGGCGGGGCGGAAATGGGTTCCGCCGGGCGCCCCGGTCAAGGTCCTCGACCACGACTTCCCCTCGCAGGCGGTGGGGACCGCGATCCCGTACGGCATCTACGATGTGGGGCGCAACACCGGCTTCGTCGTCGTAGGCACCGACCACGACACCGCCGCGTTCGCGGTCGCCGCCCTGCGCCGCTGGTGGAACGAGGAAGGCAGAGCCGCCTACCCGGGCGCGAAGCGGCTGCTGATCACCGCGGACGGCGGCGGCTCCAACAGCTCCCGGGCCAAGGCGTGGAAGGCCAACCTCGCCGTCCTGGCCACCGAGACCGGTCTGGAGATCTCCGTCTGCCACACGCCACCGGGCACATCGAAGTGGAACAAGGTTGAACACCGACTGTTCTCCTTCATCTCCATGAACTGGCGCGCCCGCCCTCTGACCAGCTTCGAGGTGGCCTTGAACCTGATCGCCTCCACCACCACCGCGACCGGACTGCGCGTGACCGCCCGCCTGGACGAGAACACCTACCCCACCGGCATCGAGATCGACGCCCAACACGCTGCGGCGCTCACCGTCGACCCCGACGCCTTCCACGGCGAGTGGAACTACACCATCCCGCCCCAACCCGGCGTCCCCACGGTGCCGCTGCAGCCGCCCGGACGCCGCTCCCACCCCCGCGCGGCCCACACCTTCGATGCGACCCTGGCCACCCACCCCATCCTGACCGGCCTCAGCCGCCAGGCCCTCGACCACCTCGTCGCCGAGATCCGCGGGATGCTCGACGCACTCCCACCGAAACAGCGGCCCCGCCACCGCAAACTCACCACCGAGAACATCATCTGGGCCACCGTCCTGGACCAGCGCGGCCTGCCCTGCTCACTGACCGCCCACCTCTTCCGCATCGGCGAAAACCAGATGCGCGCCCTCCTCCAGCAGACCAGACCCCTGCTCCAGCGGCATGGGCACCAAAGCGAACCTCTCCCCGTCCGCCTCATCGACCCCTGCGAACTCGCCAGATACGTCATGCACGCGACGTCAATGAAGAGTTGACACGACACGCGCCACTAATTTGTCGACGCCCCCTTGATTCAACCAGGCACTCAGAGTGCGGTACGCGACCTTATGTCTGACTTGTCATCGCTCGATGGGGTGACGTTGGGGCATCGTTGCCGGTCAAGCGTTCGTGATTCGCTTGGGTGGCGGGATGAGTGATCGCAAGCCGTACTCGAGTGACGTCTCCGACGAGCAGTGGGCCCTGGTCGAGCCCGTGATCACAGCGTGGAAGGCCCGGCATCCCTCGGTCAGTGGCCACCAGGGCAAGTACGCGATGCGGGAGATCGTGAACGCTGTCCTGTACCAGAACCGCAGCGGCTGCCAGTGGGACCTGCTGCCCCACGACCTGCCGCCCGCCGGTGCGGTGAAGTACTACTTCTACAAGTGGCGCGACGACGGAACCGATCAGACCATTCATGACCTGCTGCGATGGCAACTACGGGAGAAGAAGCGGCGATTAGCCGACCCGAGCCTGGTCATCCTGGACACGCAGAGTATCCATGCCGCCGTCGGCGTCCCGGCCGCGCCACGACGGGCAAGGACGCGGCGAAACGGGTGCCGGGCCGCAAGAGATGCCTGGCCGTGGACGTTCTGGGCCTCGTCGTCGCGGTCGCCGTCCTGCCGGCCAGTGCACACGACAACGCCGCCGGTATCGCGCTGCTGGACGGCGTGGCCGACCAGACCGACACGGTGAGCAAAGCCCTGGCCGACCAGGGGTTCAAGAAGAGCGTCGTCGACCACGGCAAGGAGTACGGCATCGACGTCGAGATCGTTGAGCGCAATCCGGCCGACAAGGGCTTCGTCCCGCAGGTCAAGCGATGGATCGTGGAGCAGACGAACGGGATCCTGATGTTCTACCGGCGCCTGGTCCGCGACTACGAACACCGGCCTGCCACTTCGTGTTCACGCGTCTTCTGGGCAATGACCTCCGTCATGGCCCGCCGCCTCACCGGCGCCACCCTGCCCTCCTGGAGGGCAGCATGAGCGACAACCCGCAGATCAGCGCCGTCCTTGCCTACATCGAGACCCACGAGAGAGAACTGATCGAACAAGCCGGACAGCTCCGCTCGCGCATCGAGGACCTCACCACCCGCCTCGGCGAGCTCGACGCCGAGAGCGAGAACCTGCGCATCACCCGCAAGACCCTCCTCGCCATCCCGCGACCCGAGCCCGCCGAGGAGACCCCTCGCCCCGACGTGCCCGACCACCCGGCCTACCAGCAGATCCTCGCCGCCCTTACCGACGCCGGCCGTCCGATGCGGGCCCGCGACCTGTGCGAGGCACTCGACCTGCCGATCCTCCCGAAGAACACCGAAGGCATCCGGTCGAAGCTGAAACGCCTGGTCGCACGAGGCATCCTTGCCGAACCTGAACCCGGCCTGTTCACTCAGCCCCGCACCTGACCACCGGCCCACCCCGCCGACCAGCGATCCTCACCCAACTCCAAACCCGAAACGGGCATCACCTCGCTTACCGCACTCTGACAGTCGAACGCGGGGGCGTAGAGCCCGGTCAGCCCGAGAGCGGTTCGGCGACTGAGATAGTGACCCGGTCGCCGAAGCGGCCGCGCAGGTCTGCCTGGGCGCTGGACAGATTGCCGCTGACGCCGACCTCCACCACGCCGCGGGCGAAGCTCACCTCCGAGCCGTCGCCCACCATGACGATGCTGTAGTCCCTCGTGTGCCCTATCAGTGCCGTGACCCGGTTACGGGTGGCGGCCAACTCGCTGATCGAGCGCGGCGCGTCCCGCAGGTCTATGCGCACGCTCAGACCCAGGTGAGCGAGGGCGGCGTCGAATCCGCCACCGCCCGGCTTCCGGTAGACGATGACGCAACCGTCCGGAACGTCCACCACCAGACCCGCGAAGACATCCTGGTAAGAGCCGCTGAGGCGTGAGACCGCGTCCGCGGCCGTGTCCAGCTGCTGCTGGTCCGGTCGGCCCGAGCCTGGCGAAGGGCTTACGGCGACGCTCGGCGAAGGGCTTACGGCGACGGCGGACGCGGCGGCACTCGTCGGCACAGGAGCGGACGGCGCGACATTGGTCTGTCCAGCACAGGCTGCGCAAGACAGCAGAGCGGTCAAGACCAGGGTGACAGCGGTCAGGTGTATCGGCGTTGGGGTACGGGGCATCGATCCAGCCTCACTTCATCGGCGACGGCTAGTGATCGTACGTGGGCGCGAAGCGACGTGAGTAAGGGCGGGCACGGGGCAGGCCGACCGGCACCGCCCGGCCGGACGTCGAGACCGGGTTGGTGGGACCCGTCCCGGCCGTCGTCGTCTGGGAAGGCAGCGGTGCGCTGCTGGTGGGGTCAGTTCGTTGAACGGCCCCACCGGACTCGTCCTTGCAGTGTCGGCTACCCGAGGCTCTCTGCGACGTGGATGAGTTCCTCGTCCGAGAGTCGTGGTGGGGCGCCGGTGGCGACGATAAAGGTATAGGTCCCGTCCGACCATGTCAGCGAACGGGGCCCGTCGCGAGGGTCCGGTTGCGTGATGGTCGCGGGGTGGCCCTTGACGCTGGCGGCCCGGCCGTCCGGTGGTGTGCTGCTCCGGAGAGTCTGGCTGACAATCAGGGAGCCCCTTTCAGGCCCCGTTCCCAGCCGGTATCCGCTGGCCCAGGCCGGGGTGTCGGTCGGGAGCGGGGCCAGGCCGGGCAAGTGGACCATCCTGCCTGCGGGGTAGGGGTAGTTCTTCGCCTACCTCTGGGTGGAGCCGAGCCCGCTGCTGTCCCTTTCGGCGAAGCGTCGCCGAGAAGGCCGGGGCCGGCCGATGGGTGTTCCCGGGGTGCTGGGGGCGACCGCGGTGGCCTTCGTCCTTCTGGTCGCCGGAGGGATCGCCTTCGTTCAGGCGATCCACTCGGCTTCGCGCTGATCCATGCCCTGCACGAGACACCCTCCGAGCTACCACGAGGCCCTGCTCCCGAGCCCGGCGCGGCGCGGACCACGAGCATCCGATTGAGACTCCCGTTCGACGGACACCGCTCAAAATCGGAAAGACAACAGCTACTCACCGTCCACACCGCCTACCTGCAGAACCTCTGACGGTCCGGCGGCCGTGATCCCGGTCACGGACAAACGGGGAGGGCAAGGGGCCTGACCGGGGCGAACCGGGTGGGACAACGTGCTGGTCAAGGGGCGGGACAAGGGGCGCGGTCAGACCGCGGACAAGGGGGTGGTGTGCATCGTCGGCGGCACCTGGGCGCTCACCCGGGTGCCGGGGCTGGGCACCGCGCCAGTTCCGGCTTCCTGCTGACGGAAGGCCAGCTTGATGTCCGCCAACACTCTTGCAGCACCCGACCCCGACGACCAGGCCGCCGACCATCACCTGCCTCACCGGCCAGCCGAGGCCGCGACCGGCCGGGACAACCGGCCCACCACCGCCTCCACCGGCACCTCCACGGCCCCGACACCGGACGGCCGCGTTTCGGTAGGCCAGCGGCCCCGGTCAAGGAGTCGTGTCCGTGGCGACTTCCCTTCTTCCCCCACTACTGAGGCGCGGTGGACCTGCACGCGGCCCCCTGACGTGTCGGGTCACGCGCTGCTCGCGGCTCCCCTGGTGGCGCGTGGGAGTAGCACCGCGAACAGGACGAAGGCGGACACCAGGCCCGTGCAGGCGATCCCGATCGCGGTCCGGAACGGGATGTGCTCGGCGAGCGCGCCGCCGAGGGCGGCTCCCAGGGCGACCGAGGTGAAGGCGCTGGTGCGGAAGACGGCGGCGAGGCGGCCCTGCAACTCCCTCGGGGCCATCTGGTGGCGCAGGGTGTTCGAGTGGACGTTGAAGACCGTCAGCCCGAACCCGTAGAGGCAGAAGGTGAGGCCGCTCATGGCCATGGACACCGCGGGCGAGCCCTCGGGGACGAAGGTGAGCGCGCAGGGGGCGACGGAGGCGAGACCGGTGGACAGGACGAGGATGGCCGAGATTCCCCTCGTGCTCTTGAACCGCGGTGCGAGCCAGGCGCCGGCCACTGATCCGATCGCTCCGGCACCGAAGACGAGGCCGACTTGGGTGGAGTCCAGGTCCAGCTCGCGGAGCGCGAACAGCATGAAGAGTGTGATGACCGCCTGTTCGAAGAGGTTGAACAGGGTCATCTGGAGCAGCAGCACCCACAGGGCCGTGGTGCGGCGTACGAACCGGGCCCCGGCGGCGATGTTCGCCAGCCAGGAGTCTGCGGGTGCCTGCTCCCGTTCGACCTCGCGGGTCCGGGTGCGGACGATCATGGCCGCGGCCAGGGCGAAGGCCAGGGCGATGGCGAGGAAGACCAGGTTGCCGGAGACGGCCAGCAGGAGGCCGGCCGCCGAGGGACCGATGACTTGGGTGATCGACATGGACAGCTGCAGGCGGCTGTTGGCCTTGGCCAGGCCGCCTTCCGGGGCGAGGTCCGGTACCAGGGCGAGGGTGCCGACGCTGGCGAGGGCGTTGAGCGCACCCGCCAGGAACACGGTGAGCCACAGGACGGGGGCGCTCAGGGAGCCGTTGGCGGCGAGCAGCCCGGCCAGTGCGAGAAGGACGGCGCGCAGCGCGTGGCAGGTCATCACCAGCCGGATGCGGTTGACGCGGTCCACGACGAGGCCGGCGATGGGGGTGACCAGCAGGTAAGGGATGAACTGCAGGGAGGTGGTGACCGCGGCAGGCACTCGGCGAGCAGGTTGACGACGTCGCGCCAGGCTCGCTGTGCGTGCTGTGGGTGGTAGCCGACGCCGGGGACCGTGGGGTGGTCGACCGGGGGGTGGTGGAAGGCGTGCAAGGCGCCGCCGTAGACCGTGAGGCGCCAGTCGACGCCTGCGGCCTGCATCTCAGCGGTGAACGCGTTCCGTTGCGCGGGCGGCATGATCGGGTCTTCCGACCCGACCCCGGCCCACACCGGGCAGCGAATGCGCGCCGCCTCGCCCGGCCGGCCCGTGGTCAGTGCGTTGACTGTCCCGATCGCGCGCAGGTTGGCGCCGTCGCGCCCGAGTTCCAGCCCGACGGCGCCCCCGGTGCCGTAGCCGACGGCGGCGATCCGGTCGGGGTCGGTCCGCGGTTCGATGCGCAGCACGTCGAGCGCAGCATGGCCGATGCCCCGCATCCGGTCCGGATCAGCGAGCAGCGGTATGCACCGGGCCAGCATCTCCTCGGGGGCGCCCAAATAGCGCCCGCCGTGAAGGTCGAAGGCCAGCGTTATATATCCCAGCTCGGCGAGAGCGTCGGCCCGGCGGCGCTCGACGTCGCTGAGCCCCATGCCCTCTGGTCCGAGCAGCACCGCGGGCCGGCGGTCGACACCCGCCGGGAGAGCGAGGTGGCCGATCATCGTCAAACCGTCCGCCGGGTACTCGACCGTGCGCGTCGTAATCGTCCTCATGAGACTGGACTGTAGTGATCGTCGAGCCCGGTCCGGCCGCTGTTCTGCCGCTGGCAGAACAGCGCGCGTGTCCCTCTGAAATACGGGGGCCGGGCTCAGGGCTTCAAGATCATTCCGCTGTCCCTCTGGCGCGTATCGCGATCACACCCCCGGTAGCCGTGCCGCCGTCCCAGGAGCACCGGACGAGTGATCACCGGGCCCGCCTGTTCGAAGCCGGACGTTAAACGGCAAGCGTACGTCCAGCAGCTCGGGCATCGTCCCAGCTCAAAAGGAGGTGGAGGGGATGTAACCGGGCGTCAAGCTCAGGATAGCTAGTGAGCTGGTCTTGAGATCTTCCGTCGCCACGTGAGGTGCTTTGCGTCCCAGGTTCCGGTGTTCTTCTTGCCGCAGGTGGTGACGTGGTGT
>NZ_JBHVVI010000217.1:0-7836 GCF_042883685.1 Kitasatospora sp. NPDC058190 | reverse complement strand
CCCCGAGCACCCGCTGGAGGGCGTTGGGCAGACAGCTCATCAGCCCGACCACCGCGAGCCCGGTGAACAGCGCCCCGCCGGTGGCGGCGACGAAGCCGGGGTCGCGGAACAGCCGCAGGTCCAGCATCGGGTGGTCGCTGCGGGCCTCGACCAGGGCGAAGGCGGCGAGCAGCAGCACGCCCGGGGGGCGGGGGCGGGGCGGGGGGGGGGGGGGGGCGCGGCCCCCCGCTCGGCCTGATCACCGGCACCGACACCGGCACAGGCACAGGCACCGGGCCGCGGGCCGAGACGCACACCACCGCGGTCGCCCCCGAGGTCGCCCTGCTGCGCATCCTCGCCCGTGAGACCCAGGAGGTGCGCGAGCGCCAGGAGCGCACCGCACTCACCTTCGCCGCCGTCGAGGAGCTCACCAGACGCTACCTGCGCGGCGGCGGCGCCGTGCCCTCCGAGGTCGAGGTCGAGGTGCTGACCGGCCGCAGCCGCATCCAGCAGACCCTGGAGGGCATCTCCGACACGGTCCACACCGAGATCGCCTCGATGCACCCCGGCGCCCTGCCCACCGGCGACTTCCTCGCCGCCGGCCTCGACCGCGACCGCCGGCTGATCGAGGGCGGCGCCCGGGTCCGCGCCATCTACCAGCAGCGCTTCCTCTCCGTCCCGGCACTCGCCGAGTACTTCCACCGGCAGATCGAACTCGGCGTGGAGGTACGGCTAGCGGCGGTCGTCCCGCTCAACATGATCCTCAGCGACCGCCGCCTCGCCCTGCTGCCGATCGACCCGGAGGACGTCGACGCCGGCGCCATCCTCGCCCGCGGCTCCGCGCTGGTCCGCTCGTACACCGCGCTCTACGACTACTGCTGGCACACCTCCGCCGTCCTCGGCCGCACCGAGGACTACCAGCACGGCGCCGACCGGCTCACCGACCAGCAGCAGGCGGCGATCCGGATGCTCGCCGCGGGCATGAAGGACGAGAAGATCGCCCGCTCCCTCGGCATCTCCCTGCGCACCCTCAGCCGCCTGCTCTCCGAGGTCATGCAGGAACTCGGTGCCTCCAGCCGATTCGAGGCGGGGGTGCGGGCGGCGAAGCTCGGCTGGCTGGACTGACGTCCGTGACGGATGGCAACCGCTCCTCGTGACGGGCTGTGACCGGTCTGCGGGCCCCCGACCGGCGTCCTAACCTGAAGAGGGACACAGGCCACGGCCACGCGCCCTCCGAGGCGTTGACTCCCAACCCCTTCCAGCCGAAAAGGGGGCCTTTGTCATGACTACTCAAGCCACCCAGTTCACCTTAGAGACCGTCGACGGCTCCGGCATCGTCCTCGGACAGTCCTTCCTCACCCTGGACGGCAACGGAGATCCCGCCATCGCCTACCTCTCCGGCCCCGCGACCGAGGCCTCCGTGATCGTGGCGCGCCGACAGAACGGCCAATGGACACTCGACAACACCGGCGGCCGCGGCACCCCCGACAACACCCGGGTCAGCCTGGGGTTCGACTCCGGCAACGTTCCGCACATCGCCTACCGGGACGGCAGCACCGACAACGGGATCTTCGGCACCAAGACCAACGGCGAGTGGTCGTTCGAGGAGATCCCCACCCAGGGCGGGCTGCTCGCGCGCGGCGTGGCCGACGTCTCCATGCAGATCGAACCGAACCTGCACGACCCCCCGTTCGCCGACACACCCACCGTCGGTTACCGCGACGCCTTCCAGGGCGACTCCGTGGCCGTCGCGCGGAAGGTCGGCACATCGTGGCAGATCAGCGGCGTCGACGGATCGAGCGCGACCAGGAACGGCCTCTCCCTGGCCTTCGACAGCAGCGCCGGGCTCGCCCTCGCCTACTTCCAGGGAATCGACAACGGCGCGCCCGCCATTCCGCAACCGCTGAAGCTGGCACGGGAAGTACCCAGCGATGTGACGGACACCAGCCCTCCGACCTTCGCCACCCAGGCGATCGACCCGAACTTCACCTCCGCCGGGGGCGTGTCCAAGGCCCGGGGGCTGTTCGCCAGAGAGCTCGTCGCGTACGCCGACGTCCGGCCCGGCACCGTCCACGCCTGGGTCAACGAGGGCACGGGCGAGCCTCCGACCCTTGAGGTGGTCGCCCAGGGCAACGGCGCAGCCGGCCCCCGGCGCCCCTCGGCGGCGGGCAGCCCGCGCCAGATCCTGTTCGTCGCCTACCTCGACGGCGGTCAGGTCATGCTCGCCAGGCGCGCGGACAACGGAACCTGGACCAGTCAACCGGTCGCCGCCGGCGGCGGCTGGCCTTCCCTGGCCTTCGGCAAGGACGGTACGGCGCACCTGACTTACGGCACCGGCAACTTGATGTACGCGCGAGCCGCCATCGCCCCCTGACCGGTAGCACCGAGCCCACCCCGGCCGGAACCTCGCAACCGTCTCCCCCATGACGGCGTCTATGCTCGTCGACCGTGCTCGTATGATCACGACGAGCAATGAGCCTCATGGGGGAGGACCAACAGGTGGGCGACAAGCCGGTCGGGTACACCGTCCAGCCGGACGTGTTGGACGGAGTCGCGGGGGCCCTCGGACAGGTCGCGACCGACCTCGCGTCGGCCAACCAGTCCTACACCGCACAGAAGCCCTACGTCTCGACGGACTTCGGGGAGTTCGGGATGGACCAGGCGTGGTCCGGGTTCGACAGCAACTGGTCGCAGGAACTGCACGTCACCCAGCGGGCCGTGGAAGAGCTGGTACAGAAGGTGTCGGCCACCACCGCCAACTACCGTGCCGTCGAGGCCAAGCTCAGCAAGTCGATGACTCCTGGCGGGGACCGATGAGCAAGGTCTCGGATCTCCAGAAGGCTCAGCAGGCCATCACTCAGCCCGGCTCCAGCTTCTACGTCGGCGCCGAACTCATCGGCGCCATCGACAAGGCCCTGGCCGTAGCCGGACCGGCCGGCAACCCGGGCACGATACGTGAGCGGGCCAAGGCGTACACGGAGACCGCCAAGGCCTATGGCAAGGCGGTCACCGATCTCGGAACGGTCGCCACCGACAAGCTTCCGAGCGCCTGGACCGGCTCGGTTGCCGAGAACGCCACTCAGGCCGTCAAGGCGCTGGCGAATGAGCTGGCCGTCTCCCAGAAGAGCCTGGAGCAAGCCGCCAGCGCACTGAACACCTGGGCGGACAACCTGGAAGGGGCCCAGAGCACCGACGCGCAGGGCATCATCGCGCTGCAGAACGTCCAGAAGTCACTCGCCCACGACCTCTTCGACACCGGCAAGGCCATCGCCGCCCTCGAGCCCGCCAACACCGCCGTGGGGACACGGATCTCGGCCGCCCAGCGGGCGGAGAGCAGCGGCACCCACGCCGCGAGCGTGATCAACCAGCTCGCCTCCAAGGCCCGCACCGAGCGCGCCGGACAGGGCCCGATCGATCCGCTCGCAGCGCTGGTTCTGGCGAACGAGAAGGGCCCCGGCGGCGCCGTCGACGGCGACTACATCCTGACGCCTGGTCAGCTCGACCGCGCCAAGGAGTTCATGTCCGTGATGAACGGCGCCGACCAAGCCGCTTTCCAGAGCCTCCTGTCCGGCGCCAAGTCACCGGAGGAGGCCGCCTACCTCTGGAAGGCACTGGCCGCCGGCCACTCGGTGGCCGACGTCCAGCAGTTCGCGGCGATGATCCACCCGCACGGCGACGACCCGGCCTGGCTGTCCGAGCACCTGGTCCCGGCCCTCACTACGGAGGCCTTGCGGGGGGAATCCACCACCCACCCGTTCCTACTGAGCTACAAGGGCGCCCAGGTCGTCGACGACTACGACGTCTACAGCCAGCGCAACGTCGGTGACTGCGTCGCCGCCTCCACGATGCTCGCGAGTCTCAAGCTCGACCCGGTCACGATGCTTCAGGTCACCACCGGCGGCATGCCCGACGTTCCGGGAGCCGACTCGCCCGAGTACTTCAAGCAGCGGCTCCAGCAGCTCTACATCGGTCAGTACCAGCAGGGCCAGCTGGCCGACGGCGGCCAGAAGATCTACCCGGAGAACGGCGGCGGGATCGGCCCAAAGGGCAACACCTTCCTCGCCGACCAGAACCTCGGGAAGGCCACCGGCTCGACCTACGAGTACGTCAACCTCGACACCGATGACGACCGGCGCGCGGCCGTCACCCGCATCGAGAAGGCCCTGGACGAGGGCAATCCGGTGCCGTTCTGCGCCTTTGACGAGGCCAGCAAGGCTGCCGGCAATGACGGCCACTATCACCAGATGGTGATCGTGGCCCGGGACGGCGACCGGCTTCAGGTCTACAACCCGTGGGGCCAGTCGGTGTGGGTGACGGAGGACCAGTTCATCCACAATCACCTGGACGACGGGGGCCTCACCAAGGACACGAACATCAACCGACCCTACGGCGCGGAGCTGCCGAAATGACCAACGTCCTCCCGGATGCCGAACTGATGACCGGCTACGACGTCGAGGCCGCCATCACCCGCGGCCTGCTGATCGACGGCGTCCCGCGTCGCGTCCTCTTCGGTGACGCCGCGATCGCCGCCTCCTACCAGGCCGAGGCCCTGCACATCGGCCCCCACCCGCTGGGCTTCCTGGCCCAGTACGTCCGCGCCGGCGGCTTCACCGCCGCGCTCGACCTGCCCGAGCCGGTGATCGGCCGGGAGCCGGGGGAGCTGGTCCGCGGCTGGCTGCGCGCGGCCGCGGCCGGCGGGGCGGACCTCCAGCGCGAGGTCCTCTTCGCCCGCTGGCTGGCCGAGGTCGCACTGCTCATCACCATGCGTCGCCGAGTCCGGGAAGAGAGCAACTGATGCGCCGAATCGTCTCCAGCGTGGTGGTACTTCTGGCTGCCGGCGTACTGCTCGCCTCCTACCTCGACGGATGGTGGTCCGACCCGGCCACCACGCCCAGCAGTTCCCCCGCCCCGGCCCGGCCGGAGTCGGAGGTCGTTCTCCCGTCCGGTTCGGAGGCCGGGGACGCCACCTCGCCCTACCCGCCCAGTACGGTGACCCTGGCGGTCGGGCAGAAGCTCGGCGTCAGGACGACCGGGGGCGCGATGCCGAAGTACTGGTACCTCACCTCGGCGGGCGACGGCGTCGTGCTGCGGAATGGTCCGGATGTCGCCATCACCTCCTGCTCGACGAACCCGCCCGTGCCCGGCTGCGCCCCGGAGATCGACAAGACCTTCATCGCCCTGGCGCCCGGAACCACCACGCTGACCTGGGCGTTCGGCAGCAAGCTGGACTGCGCGACCGACGCACCGAACCGTGCGGAATTGAGGTGCGACATCACCAAGAGCATCCAGGTCACCGTCCGCTGACAGCCTCCGCCAGCCCGCGGTTGAGGGCCGCGTGCACCCCCGGTTCCAGGTGGCGGGCCCAGAGCGGGTTGTGCTCGCCGCGTAGGCGGGCGCAGCAGGCGAGGGCGTGGCCGAACTGGTCGGGCGTGAGGTAGCCGAGGTGGTGGATGGTGTCGTCGGCGGCCGCGCCGTTGAGCGTCCTGCTGGTCAGGTCTCCCATCGGCAGGACGGAGAAGCCTCGCCGGGCCGTGGCGTAGCTGTGCGCGGCGTTGGCGGTGAAGACGCCCATGCCGAGGAAGACGGTCACCAGGTCGGTCAGCTTCTCCTCGTCGGCTCTGGGCCACGAGGCTCTGAGGCGTCCTTCGCCGATCAGACGCAGATGGCCGAGTTCGTGGGCGATGAGCGCCGCGAGTGCCGCCGGCCGGTCGGCGTGTCCGACGTCGAGCTCGATGACGTCCCGACCCTCGGTCCGGTGGTAGTGGCCGACCGTGCGGCGCTTGCCGCTCCGCCCTGCGGAGTTCTGATCCTCGGCCTCGAAGAGCTGGACTTCGAGGGCCCCGGTGTCCGCTCCCATCACGGCGCCGACGCGGTCCACGAACTCCCGGATCCGGGCCCGCTGGCCGGGCCCGGTCAGGCCGGTCGGCAGGAAGTCCGCGGTCGGCAGGGCGAATTCGCGCCGCACGGCCTGCTC
Organism: Kitasatospora sp. NPDC058190; assembly: GCF_042883685.1. NCBI lineage: Bacteria > Bacillati > Actinomycetota > Actinomycetes > Kitasatosporales > Streptomycetaceae > Kitasatospora > Kitasatospora sp. NPDC058190. The sequence continues at coordinate 1,883 of NZ_JBHVVI010000217.1, read as the reverse complement.
CCCGAACTCGGCCACGCACCAGCGGAGGACCTTCTCCACCCACGCCCGCCCCTTGGCGCCCTGCGGATCCTCGGCTGACGCCGAGCCGGACACCGAACCGGCCTCCCGCATCCAGGGTTTGACCTCGTCGAGGTCGATCGCGCCCGGAAAGCGTTTCTCCGGCCGCTTTTCGTCTCCGAAGATCCATGACATGCCGGTATCCCCCCGCGCATCACTCGTGCATCCCCTGCGATCCACTGTAGCCACGCGTCCGGCGACCGGCGAGAAGCGGGAGGTGGCGGTTTCTCCGAGGCTGGCGATCAAGGGTGCAAGCTGCGACGGGACCAAATCTTTGGTCGACCACTGGGTGGGCCTGAGGGCGCGCGAGACTCCGGCTGCGGACCGCGAGACCGCCGTTCAGCAGCTGCGGGACGTCCGCCGGGGTTCCTGGCCCAGTACGTCCGCGCCGGCGGCTTCACCGCCGTGCTCGACCTGCCCGAGCCGGCGATCGGCCGGAGGGCCGCCGAGCTGGTTTGCGACTGGCTGCGCGCGGCCGCCGCCACCGGGGCGGACCTCCAACGCGAGGTCCTGTTCGCCCGCTGGCCGGCGGCCGACGGAGAGCACCCGTCCGGGCCGTGACCCACTAGGCCTCAGCTCTCTCATCGGTATGCGATTCGGGGCGCAATTCCACCTGGCTGGACTCATGGCGTCACACCTTTGACATATCCGGAATGACAGCCATAAGGGCTCTCATTACGTTCATCGCAGGTCGGTCGCCTGGCCGGCGTCCGCGAGAGAGACAGAGAGAAGTGACATGCTCACGCGTACATTAACTGTGGCCGCTGCCGGAATAGGCGCGACAGTCCTTGCAGCCACCGGCATCACCTACGCCTCACCCTCCGGATCCACCTCGGTGCTCCCGTCCGTCCAACAACCGACAGCCCAGCCTGGCCAGCCGGCGGCCCCGCCCGCCCAACAAGCCGCCCCGGCCCCTGCCCCGGCCGCGGCCGCCGCTGGCGGCGGCAGTGCAGGCGGAGAGAAGAACGCGGGCGGCGGGCACGACAACGGCGGGCACGACAACGGCGGCGGTGGCGGACGCGACAACGGCGGACGTGACAACGGCGGCGGTGGCGGCGGCGGTCGCGACAACGGCGGCGGTGGCGGCGGCGGTCGCGACAACGGCGGCGGTGGCGGCGGTCGCGACAACGGCGGCGGTGGCGGCGGTCGCGAGGGTGGGGGTCGTGAAGGCGGCGGTCGCGAAGGCGGCGGTCGTGAAGGCGGCGGTCGCGAAGGCGGCGGTCGCGAAGGCGGCGGTCGCGAAGGCGGTGGACGCGGCCACCACAAGGAGGGAAGGATCTTCATCAACGAACGTACGTACTCCGCCGGCACCGAGGGCTGCATCACCGCGGCCAGCGGCCTGGGCGCCAGAAGCTTCAACATTCGCAACGAGAGCTGGAGGACCGTCGAGGTCTTCCGCGGCTTCAACTGCGACAACGGCGGTCCGGTCGCCGTCGTGGGCCCCCACAGCTCCAACAACGGCGTGAGAGCCCGTGGCCTCGACGAGGACGAGTGGGGTGGCGACTGGGATTGCGAGGGCGTCGTGGGCAGCTTCCGGGTGATCGGCCACCACCGCGAGTGGTGACAGCCTGCCGGAAGCGGGCTCTACGCGGCTTCGAGGCCGCCGCCTACTCGCATCAGTGCCTCCCCCGCCTGCTCTCCCGTTGGGACGGCTACCAGTGGGCACCGGAGTCGATCGCGGTCGACTCCGCCGCTGCCCGACGAGTGTCGAACGGGATCGAGGGCGATGGGGTGGTCCACATGTCGGCACCTCAGCCACGCAGGACCCGCGTGGGCAAGCAGCGTACGACCTGATCCACCTGGAAGCACGAGACGCCCCTCTCCGC
>NZ_JBHVVI010000216.1:0-8061 GCF_042883685.1 Kitasatospora sp. NPDC058190 | reverse complement strand
AGGCGGCGCCCGGCGCCGTCCTCCTCGCCGACCACAGCGCCCCCGCCCCACGGCCGGTGTGCACCGTGGCCGTGCGCAACACCGCCGAGGTGCCGGTCTCGGTCACCTCGCACTTCCACTTCTTCGAGGCCAACCCGCGCCTGGACTTCGACCGGGCCGCCGCGTACGGGATGCACCTGGCCGTCCCGGCCGGATCCTCGGTGCGCTTCGACCCGGGCGCCGTCGTCGAGGTCGGCCTGGTGCCGATCGGCGGCGAGCGGGTCGCGATCGGCTTCGCGGGGCTGGTGGACGGCCCGCTGGACTCGCCCCGGGTCCGGCGGGAGGCGCTGCGGCGGGCCGCCGCGCAGGGCTACCTCGGGGTGAACGGTGACGACGACGCGGAGGAGACCGAGCGGTGAGCAGCAGCATCGAGGCGTCCGAGTACGCGGCCGTGCACGGCCCGCGTGCCGGGGACCGGGTCCGGCTCGGCGACAGCGGGCTGGTCGTCCGGGTCGAGTCGGACTCCCAGCGGCCGGGGGACGAGTTCCTGGTGGGCTTCGGCAAGACCGCCCGGGACGGCCTGCACCTCAAGGCCGCCGCCGTCCGGGACACCTGCGACGTGGTGATCAGCAACGTGCTGGTGATCGACGCGGTCCAGGGCATCCGCAAGACCTCGATCGGCATCCGGGAGGGCCGGATCACCTCGATCGGGCGGGCCGGCAACCCCGACACGCTCGACGGCGTGGACGTGGTCGTCGGCACCGGGACGACGATCGTCTCCGGCGAGGGGCTGATCGCTACGGCGGGCGCCATCGACACCCATGTCCACCTGATGTCGCCGCGGATCATGGAGGCCTCGCTGGCCTCCGGCGTCACCACGATCATCGGCCAGGAGGTCGGTCCGGCCTGGGGCGTGGGCGTCAACTCGCCCTGGGCGCTGCGCCACGCGTTCAACGCCTTCGACGCCTGGCCCGTCAACATCGGCTTCCTGGGCCGCGGTTCGTCCTCGCACCCGGCTCCGCTGGTGGAGGCCCTGGCCGAGGGGGGCGCCTGCGGGTTCAAGGTGCACGAGGACATGGGTGCCCACACCCGGGCGTTGGACACCGCGCTGTCCGTGGCCGAGGTGCACGACGTCCAAGTGGCCCTGCACACGGACGGGTTGAACGAGTGCCTGTCGGTGGAGGACACCCTGCGCGTGCTGGAGGGCCGGACCATCCACGCCTTCCACATCGAGGGCTGCGGCGGCGGTCACGTCCCCAACGTGCTGAAGATGGCGGGCGTGCCGAACGTCATCGGCTCCTCCACCAACCCCACCCTGCCCTTCGGCCGGGACGCGGTGGCCGAGCACTACGGCATGATCGTCTCCGTCCACGGGCTCAAGACCGACCTGCCCGGCGACGCGGCGATGGCCCGCGACCGGATCCGCGCCGGGACGATGGGCGCCGAGGACGTCCTCCACGATCTGGGGGCCATCGGCATCACGTCCTCCGACGCCCAGGGCATGGGCCGGGCCGGCGAGACGGTGCGCCGCACCTTCGCCATGGCCGGCAAGATGAAGGCCGAGCTCGGCCCGCTGGAGGGCGACGGGCCGGACGACGACAACGAGCGGGTGCTGCGCTACATCGCCAAGCTGACCGTCAACCCGGCCATCGCGCACGGGCTCATCCACGAGGTCGGCTCGATCGAGGTCGGCAAGCTCGCCGACATCGTGCTCTGGCGCCCCGCCTCCTTCGGCGCCAAGCCGCAGCTCGTCCTCAAGGCCGGGTTCCCCGCGTACGGCGTCACCGGCGACCCGAACGCGGCCACCGAGACCTGCCAACCCCTGGTCCTGGGGCCGCTGTTCGGCGCCCACGGCGCGACCCCGGCCGACCTCTCGGTCGCCTTCACCAGCCGCGCCGCGGCCGATTCCGGCAGCGGTGACCGCCCGTACGACAGCATGACGACGCGCCGCCGCCGCGTCGCCGTCCGGAACACCCGCGGCATCGGGCCCGCCGACATGGTCCGCAACAGCCGCCTGGGCGAGGTCCTGGTCGATGCGCGGACCGGGCTGGTCACCCTCGACGGCACGCCGCTGCGCTCCGAGCCCGCCGAGGAGGTCGCCCTGAGCCGGCTCTACTTCCTCTGACGTCGAGCCACCTGGCCACGGCCGTAGTTCGATGGTGCGGCACTTCACCGCGCCGGTTCGGCAGCGCCATCGGACGTACGCTCCTTCCTCCGGACCACTGGGGTTCCGGACGGGCTCCCCCTCCAGTGGCACCAGCATCATTCACCGGGACGACGCCGGCGGATCGGCTGACGCCGAAGGTTGTGAGCGTGAAGACGACGACGATGCCCTCGGCCGCTCCTTCCTCCGCCGCTCCTCCCTCAGGCGGCACCGAGCGACCCGTTCCGCGCTGGGCCACCGTTGTGGCGCGGGCCATCCCCCTGGTGGGACTGCCGGCGTGCCTGTGGCGCCTGCCGTTCGCGTTCGGCTTCACCATGGGGACGGTGCAGGAGAAGACGTACAGCTGGTGGGTGATCGCGCCGTACGTCCTCACCCTGAGCACGGTCTCGGAGTGTCTCGCCCTGCTCTCCATCGGTCTGGTGCGCGGGTGGGGCGAGGTCGTGCCCGGCTGGGTCCCGGTGATCGGCGGTCGGCGGGTGGCGCCGGCCGCGGCGATCGTGCCGGCAGCCCTCGGCGGGCTGGTGCTGACCGGCGTCCTGGTCGACTGGTCGCTCGGGATCCTCGGGATCATCCCCGGCCTGCAGTACACCAACGACTCGTGGCGGGTACTGGCGGTGTGCTGCCAGGCCCTGATGGTCCTGTGGGGTCCGCTGCTGCTGGCCGTCACCTACGCCTACTGGGTGCGGCGCTGCCGCTGAGCTCACCGAGTTGACGGCGCGTCAGAGCTCTCGCCGGCTCAGCTGAACCGGCAGCGGCCGGGAGTGCAGGACGTCCAGCCGGGACACCGCCCGGGTCAGCACCACGTAGAGCCGGTGCAGTCCGCGCGGCTCCGCCTCGACGATGGCGGCGGGCTCCAGGACGATCACGTGGTCGTACTCAAGCCCTTTGGCCAGCGTGGCCGGCAGCACCGTCACCCGGGCGGTGCTGCCGAGCGCCTCGGCCGAGGCGCTCGGGATCGCGGCGGCCTCCAGTGCGGCGCCGACCCCCGCCACCGAGCCGTCGGCCGCGATCACCGCGATGGAGCCCTCCCGCTCCAGCGCGGCGCGCACCGCGGCCACCACCGCCCCGCCCAGGTCGCCCGCCTCCCGGATCGTCACTTCGCCGTCTTGGCGCAGCGACACCGCCGGTGGCACGTCCACGTCCAGCGCGCCGAGCAGCCGGTTGGCCAGCGCCATCACGGCGGCCGGGACCCGGAAGCCGGTGGTCAGCGGCACCAGAGCGGCCTGCGGCTTGCCCAGATGAGCCAGCTGCTCCGCCCAACTGCGGGCCGACCAGGGGGCGGTGGCCTGGGCGAGGTCGCCGAGGACGGTGAGGGAGCCGAAGGTGCTGCGGCGGGCGATCGCCCGGCACTGCATCGGGGAGAGGTCCTGGGCCTCGTCCACCACGACGTGGCCGAAGCTCGCCGGGCGCTCGATCAGCCCGGCCACCTCGTCGAGGAGGACGAGGTCGTGCTCGGACCACGTGGCGCTCCGCTCGGAGCGCGGCGGCTTCCGCCACCGGATCGCCGCCTGCTCCTCGGGCGCGAGCAGGCCGTCGGCCGCCTCGGCCAGTACGGCGGGGTCACCGAGCAGGGCGGCCACCACGGCCTCCGGGCGCAGCGCCGGCCAGGCGGCCTCCAGGAAGGCCGCGACCGGCTTGCAGCGGCCGACCTTCCGTTGCCAGGCGGAGTTCTGAACGCCGGACCGCCGCTCGGCCTGGCCCTGGATCATCGCCACCACCCGGGTGCGGACCTTCTCCCGGCCGACGGCGTAGGGCGGCGCCTGCTCCCGGATCTCGGCGACCATCCGGTCGAGCCGGTCCGCGGACACCCGCCAGCGGTAGGAGCCGTCCGGGACGACCAGCGGCTCGGAGCCGGTGGCCCGGATCCGGCCGTACAGTGCCCGGCGCAGCACCTCCGCCATCCGCGCGTCCTGCTTGACGGCGGCGGCCCGCTCGTCGTCCGTCGCGGAGACGGTGCAGCCGCCGGCGACCAGGTCCTCCACGGTGTGCTGGGCGACGTCCAGCTCGCCGAGCGCCGGGAGCACCTCGGCGATGTAGCGCAGGAAGGTCCGGTTGGGTCCGATGACCAGCAGGCCGCTGCGCTGGATCCGCTGCGGGAAGCTGTAGAGCAGGTACGCGGCGCGGTGCAGGCCGACGGCGGTCTTGCCGCTGCCGGGCGCGCCCTGGACGCAGACCGACTCGCTCAGGCCGCCGCGGACGAGTTCGTCCTGCTCGGGCTGGATGGTCGCGACGATGTCGCGCATCGGCCCGGTGCGGGGGCGCTCGATCTCGGCGGCGAGGATTCCGCTGGGCCTGCCCGTCTCGGCGCGGTCGAGGCGCTCGTCCTCCAGTCCGGTCAGGTCCTCCGGCAGGCCCGGGCTCCCCGGCGCCCAGCCGAACCGGCGGCGGCGGGCGAGCCCGAGCGGCTCGTGGGCGCTCGCCCGGTAGAACGCCCGGGATACCGGGGCCCGCCAGTCGACCACCAGCGGCGGAACGGTCGGGTCCTCGGAGATGCGCCGGCGGCCCACGTAGTAGCGCTGCCCGCGGTGGTCCCCGGTCTCGGGCGCGTCGTCGAAGTAGAGCCGGCCGAAGAAGGGCGGGCTGTCCGGCAGTTCCCGCAGCTGCTTGGCGCGGGTCCGCAGGTAGCGGCCCAGCGCCTCCGCGCTCGCGCCGTCGCCCGACACGTCCTCGCCGGCGACGACCTGGTGGTCGGCGTCCGCCACCTGCCGGGCCATCGCCGCTCGGCAGGCCTCGACATGGGCCCGCTCACGTGCCAACTCGCCGTCGAGGCCCAAGGTCTCGAACGTCATCGCTTCCCCCGTGGTCGGCTCGGCTGCTGTTCGGAGGAGCCATCATAACTTAACCAAGTAAATCTCCTAACCAAGTAAGATTTTAGCGGGCCACGGTCGGCTCAGGACACCAGGGGCGCCTCCTCGACCTCGGTCAGCGTCACGGTGCACAGCCCGCCGCGCTGGGCCTGCACGTCCGTGACCTTCAGCTGGGTGCCCGGCAGCAGGATGAACTCCTCCTCCCCCGTGAACGCCGAGAACCGCTGGATGCCCGCGGCCCGCAGCGGGCGCACCTCGAACAGCGTCCGCTTGCCCCGGCTGCCCAGGAAGGACTGGGCCACGCCAAGCTTGGAGGTGCAGGAGGACACGCCCCACCACGTCACCGTCCGCCCGAGCGGGTACTGCTTGCGCAGGTCCAGCGAGACCCCGCGCCAGAGCGGCTCGGTGCGCACCGGAAGCTGCGAGACCGCCGCGAACAGCAGCCGCAGGTACGGCAGGTACGGCACCAGCCGGCCGCGGTCCGGCGAGCGCAGCACCGCGTTGATCTCCCGGTAGAACGCGGACTCGCAGGTGTAGAGGTAGAGCGCCGCGATCGCGTCGGCGGACAGGCCGGACTCCCCCTCGTCGGCGCGCCGCTTGCCGAAGTCGCGCGACAGCGCGACGTGCCGGTCCAGGCCCCGGAGCAGCTCGGCCACCGGGGCCACGGCTTCCCGGAAGTCCATCAGCGGCGTCTCGAACACCCCGCCGATCGCCGGGAGTTCGAGGCCCTCGTCCTTGACGCTCGCGAGTCGGTCCAGGTAGAGCTGGTGCAGCTCCATGGTCGAGGCGATGAACGCGCCCATCCGCTCGGCGACCCCGCCGTCCGCACCCCCGCCCTGCGCCGCACCGGTGTTCCAGCCCGCGCTGGGGAGCCAGTCGACCTCCTCGCAGCCGAGCGAGGCGAGCGCGGCGTTCACCGTGGCGAAGTGGTCGCCGTCGCAGAAGATGTCGCCCTGGGCGGCCGGGTTGGCGTGGTCGATGTGGCGGACCTCGACCTCGGGGTACTTCTTCTGCAGCCGCAGCACCACGTTCTTCAGGCTGCGCGCGTGCGCGCCCCACCAGGCGAAGACGACACCCCGGTCCTCCTCGTCGGCCTGCTGCTTGGCCCGCAGGATCTCCTCGATGATCCGCTCGGCCACCGGCCGCCAGAACCCGGCGTGCTGGTCCGGCCCCATCGCGCCGTCGGCGCTGGCGGTCAGGGCCGCGTTCAGCAGCAGCACGCCCTGGGTCAGCATCGCCTGGAACCACTCCGGCGGCTGGACGGTCTCCCGCTCCTTCAGCAGTGCCCGTATGTCGGCGATCGGCGTCTTCTTGGGGATGCCGTACTTCCACATCGCCGCGGCCTTGATGAGGCAGCGGATGCTGATCACCCGGCCGAACTGGCTGTCCTTCCAGTCGTGGAAGGTGTTGTCGAACATGGCGATGCCGGTGGCGCTCTCCGGCCGCGGGTAGGGGTTCTGGCCGAAGACCACGACCTTCCACTTGTGCGGTGCGTGCGGCTTGAGCGCCTGGAAGGTCAGCTCGCGGACGGGCACGACCTCCGGGCTGCGGCCCGGACCGATGAACGAGGCCGCGCCGGGCTGCGCCTCGATGACCGGCTTCAGCAGCGGGAGCCACGGCTCGCCGCCGCCACGGAACAGCTCCGCGAGGGCCAGCGGGTCGTTCGGGTCGTTCGGCTCGGGCTGGGCAGCGGTGGGGGTGTCGGCAGCGCTCATGGTGGTACTCCGGCTGGATCGGATCACGGAAGATGAGGTGACTGTCCGTCAGGTAGCGGGCAGACGGCACATTCCTAGCAGCCGGGACCGACAGTCCCGGGCGGCCGGCCGGCGGCGGACGGATTGTCAGTGGTGCCCGCTAACGTCCTGGTCGACCGCGGGAAACAGCTCGACGAACGACAGGAGTTCCAGCATGACGACGGACCGCACGCAGTCCCCGCTGAGGGTGGTGCTGGCCGACCTCAACACGACGGTGGTCGAGTCGTGGCGGGCGGCCTTCGCCGACACCCCCGGCATCGAGATCCGGCACGGCTCGATCCTCGCCGAGGAGGTCGACGCCTGGGTCAGCCCGACCAACTCCCGTGGCCGGATGGACGGCGGGACGGACGCGGCGGTCAAGCGGCACCTGGGGGCGGGCATCCAGCTGCGGGTGCAGCGGGCGATACGCGACCGCTACGCGGGCACGCTGCCGGTGGGCAGCGCGGTCTGCGTGCCGTCCGGGGCGGTCAACCCGAAGTTCCTGATCTCGGCGCCCACGATGCAGACCTCCTCGCAGAACGTGAGCGAGACACTGAACGTGGCGCTCGCCTGCGCCGCCGCATTCCAGGCCGTGCACCGGCAGAACCGGCTGGCGCCGGGCAGCATCCGCTCGGTGGCGCTGGTCGGCATGGGCGCCCAGACCGGCCGGGTCCCGGCCCGGGTGTGCGCCAACCTGATGTGGACGGGCTACACGCTGTTCAACGACCACAGCTTCGAGAGCGACCAGGAGCTGCGCGCCACCATCCTCGCCCAGCTGGACGACATCGAGAGGGCTCCCGCCACCCAGCGGGTGCGCATCTCCGCGCCCACGGGCCGCAGCCGGTCCGGGCGGTAGCCGCGGCGGCCCCCGGTACGCAGCCCGCGGCGGGCCGGTAAATCGCTTCCGGGCACCGGGGCGCTCCACCTACATTGAGGCTCGTACACGGATGGTCACATCCGGATCATCACGCCCGACCGGTAGGAGAGCGCCATGGCAGACACAGTGCAGGAACTGAGCGGGGTGAAGGTGCTCGTGTGCGACGCGGCCGGGCCCGCGATCACCACCGTGCAGGACGCACTGGATCTCATCGGCGCGACCTACGTCGGCGCCGGGATCGTCGCCGTGGCCGCCGACCGCCTGGACGACAAGTTCTTCGTCCTGAGCACCGGGTTCGCCGGCGAGGTCATGCAGAAGTTCGTCAACTACCATGTCCGGCTGGCCGTCATCGGCGACATCTCCCGCCACCTGGAAGCCAGTTCGGCGCTGCGCTCGCTGGTCCGCGAATCCAACGCGGCCGACCACGTCTGGTTCCTCCCGGACACCGAGGCCCTCGCCGCCCACCTGGCGGGCCGCGCCTGACGGCACGCCGACCGCGGG
>NZ_JBHVVI010000215.1:0-8106 GCF_042883685.1 Kitasatospora sp. NPDC058190 | reverse complement strand
GGTGGGTGCGGGCAGCACCCACCGGCCCCGGCCGTCCGGTCCGGTCACACCAGGAGTTTGTCCTTGGCCTTCTGGTACTCCTCGTCGGAGATGGCGCCCCTGTCCTTCAGGTCCGCCAGCCTCGTCAGGTCGTCGACATGGCTGCGGCCGCCGGGGGCGCCGCCCTCCGGTGGTGTCCCGGCGGCCGCGTCCCGGACGTAGGCCTTGAACGCGGCCTCGGCCTGCTGGGCCTGGGCGACATCCCGCTTCCCCATGCCCGCGCCGCGCGCGATGAGGTAGGCCAGGACGCCGATCAACGGCAGGATGATCACCACGAGCAGCCAGCCCGCCTTGCCCCAACCGCCCAGGTCGTGGCTGCGGAAGATGTCCGTGATGATCTTGAACAGCAGGAAGAACCAGAGCACCCAGAGGAAGAGCTCCAGCATCGTCCAGAAGATGTTGAGCACCGGGTAGTCCACGGCCAGCAGCTTGGTGTCCATAATCACGTGTTATCACCGCGAAACGGACAGTGTGCTCTGATGTTCGGCCGTTCCGGTGGTCTTCGGGTCCGCCGGGACTACCTCAGCCCCGCGCGGCCCGCTCGCGCAGCTCCACCGCGAGCCCGATCAGCTCGCCCCACCACGCGTCGTGCCCGGTGAGCAGCAGCCGCTGCGCCTCGGCGACCGGGAGGGCCCGGACCTCGACCACCTGCTCGCCGTCCGCCGGATTGGTCGGCGTGGAGTCCAGCGCGACCTCGGCCCAGCCCCACAGCCAGGCCTTCTCCGGGTGCGGCTGCCACGGCCGGTACGGCACCGGGTCGTCGGTGCGGCAGCGGTGCGCGCCCAGCCAGGCCGGCTCGCCGAGCAGCCGGGCGCCGGCCTCCTCGCGCAGCTCGCGCGCCAGGCAGGCGTCGACGGACTCGTCCTGCTCCCGGGTGCCGCCGGGCAGGAACCAGTGGTCCCGGTCGTCCCGGCACAGCACCACGCCGCCGTCCGCGAAGCCGACCAGGTGGATGTTGGTGACCAGATCGTCCGGCGGCAGCACGGTGGAGAACTGCGCGTCGTAGCGGCCCCAGGCCCAGTACTGCGGCGCGTGCAGCACGGGGAACAGGGCGGCGAGTTCGGCGGCTCTGGCGGCGGTGTCGGTGCGGTCCGTGGTGTCGGTCATTCCGTGATCGTAGTGCCGGCCTGGAAACGGCGGGGGACGCTCTGGTGGACGAGGGCGATGTCGGGGGTGGCGATGGAGCGCGGCCGACGGTGCGCCGGCTCGGTCGGGGCGCCGACCCAACTGCCAAGCGAGATCTCGGCGGTGATGCCCGGTCCGAAGCCGGCGATCAGCCCCGGGGTACCCTCGGGCGCGCCGCCGTCGGCGAACAGTCGGGCGAGGGCGTCGAAGACGACGGCGCTGGCGATGTTGCCGCGCTCGGTGAGCGTGGCCCGGCTGTAACGGAAGGTCGCGGGCTCCAGGTTGAGGAAGTGGCAGAGGTCGTCCAGGATGCGCGGGCCGCCCGCGTGCACGATGTAGAAGCCCAGCCCGGAGACGTCCCAGCCGTGCTGTCCGGCCAGGCCGCGCAGGGCGGGGGCGAGCATCTCCATGGTGCCGGGGACCCGCCGGTCCAGCTGGAAGTGGAAGCCGGTGTCCTTGACGCCGTACGAGATCCAGTTCTCGGTGTCCGGGACGAGGTGTGAGCCGTTGCGCTCGATGTGCACCCCGTTGCCGCCCTGCCCGCGCATCACCACGGCGGCGATCGCGTCGCCGAACAGGCCGTTGGAGAGCAGCGAGCCGACGCCGAGGTCGGTCGGCTGGTAGCAGAGCGAGCAGAACTCGCAGGCGACGATCAGCACGTTGGCGCCCGGGTAGGCGCGGCAGAAGTCGTGCGCCCGGTTGACGGCGGCGCCGCCGGCCGCGCAGCCGAGCTGGGCGATCGGCACCTGGCGGGTGTCGGAGCGGAACCCCATGGTGTTGATCAGCCAGGCGGTCATCGACGGCATCATGAAGCCGGTGCAGGACACGTAGATGATCAGGTCGATGTCCTGGGCGCCCAACTCGGCGTGGCGCAGGGCGCGTTCGACGACCTCGGGGACGCGGGCCTTGGCCTCCCGCTCGTACACCCGGTTGCGGACGGTGAAGCCCGGGTGGGTGAGGGTCTGCTCGATCGGCTGGACCAGGTGCCGGGTGCGCACCCCGGTGTTCTCGATCAGCCTCAGGGCCAGGCCGAGTTGGGGGTGGTCGGCGTGCAGGGTGCGGGCCAGGTCGAGGGTTTCGTCGAGGGTGATGACGTGTTCGGGTACGGCGATGGCGGGGCGGCAGAGTGTTGCCATGGTGTGGGTCTCCCCAGTGCTGCGGGAACGGTGTGGTGGGGAGGGGCTACCAGGTGACCGGCAGGGTGCGCGGGAAGCGCCAGATCGAGCCGGAGTTCCAGTCGAGTTCGGACGGGTCGACGGCCAGGCGCAGCCGGGGGAAACGCCGAAGCAGGGTGCCGATGGCGACCTGGAGCTCCATCAGGGCCAGGTGCGAGCCGAGGCAGCGGTGCTGGCCGTGGCCGAAGGCCATGTTGACGGGCCCGGCGTCGCGGTCGAAGTCCAGTTCGTCGGGACGCTCGTACGCCGAAGGGTCCCGGTTGGCGGTGAGGTAGGAGACGTGCACGGCCTCGCCGGCCCGGATCAGCACCCCGCCCAGCTCGACGTCCTCGACGGCGACCCGGGCGATGCCCACGCCCTGGCGGAACGGGATGAAGCGCAGCAGCTCCTCCAGGGCGCGCGGCAGCAGGTCCGGCTGGGCGCGCAGCTTGGCGAGCTGCTCGGGGTGGGTGAGCAGGGTGTAGGTGATGTTGCCGAGCTGGTAGGTGCTGGTGTCGTGGCCGGTGACCAGCAGGACCATCGCCATGACGGCCAGCTCGTCCGCGTCCAGTAGGTCCTCGCCGTCGCGGGCGGTGGCGAGCGCGCTGATCAGGTCCTCGCCGGGGTCGGCGCGGCGGGCGGCGGTGAGCCCGGTGAAGTAGGCGCGCAGGCCGGCCTTGGCCTCCTCCTGGCCCTCCCGGCTGCCCGGACCCATCCGCATCATCGCGACGGCCCAGGCGCGCAGTTGCTCGCGGTCCTGCTCCGGGATCTCCAGCACCTCGCAGATGGTGGTGAGCGGGAGCCGGCTGGAGAGGAAGTGCATCAGGTCGGCCGGGGCGCCGTGTTCCTCCATCTCGTCGAAGTAGCCGTCGACGATCCGCTGGGTGGCCGGGCGCATCCGCTCGACCTGGCGGTTGGTGAAGCCCTGGGCGACCAGGCGGCGCAGCCGGTTGTGCTCGGGCGGGTCCATCAGGTTGATCGCCTCGGCCTGGGCGATCGGGGCGGGCGTCATCCGCGGCAGGTCGCGGCCGATGCCGGCGGCGCGGCTGAACCGGCGGTCGGTGGTGACGACCTTGACGTCCTCGTAGCGGGTGGCCAGCCAGGCCTCACCCTCGCCGTGCGGCAGGCGGATCTTCGCGATCGGGGCCTCGGTGAGCAACCGCTTGAGGAGGGGGTCGAACTCCAGACCGTCGGTGTGGTGGAAGGGGCAGTCCCACACGGGGGCGGTGGTGGTCACGGGCCTGTCCAATTGTCTTCGTCATGCCGGGGTGATGCCGGCCCGAACGGTTCGTCATGGTTCGGACCTGGGCACGGAGATGTTCCCCCCATGGACTGGCAAAAATGTGAATCCCCCGAACTGTTCCCTCTATCGAGTGAGATGGATGATTGTCATGCGAATTATCTTGGTGGATGCGGAAGTTGACGGTCAGTTTCCGTCGCCGGGTGCGACCAGCCCGGTCTCATAGGCGAGCACCACCGCCTGGGCCCGGTCGCGCAGGTTCAACTTGGCGAAGATCCGGGCGACATGCGTCTTGACCGTCGACTCGCTCAGGGTCAGTTCGGTCGCCAACTCGCTGTTGGACAGGCCGCGTCCGAGCAGGCCGAGCACCTCCACCTCGCGCGGGGTGAGCGGCGCGAGGTCGCGGTGCAGCCGCGGCGAGTCCGCGCCGCGGGCGGCGGGGTGCGGGGCGCCGACCGCGAAGCGCTCCACCAGGCGGCGGGTGATCGAGGGGGCGAGCAGGGCGTCTCCGGTGTCCACCAGCCGTACGGCGGCGGCGAGATGGGCCGAGGTGACGTCCTTGAGCAGGAAGCCGCTGGCCCCGGCGGACAGCGCGGCGTAGACGTACTGGTCGAGGTCGAAGGTGGTCAGCATGATCACCCGGCAGCCGGGGGCCTGGGCCAGGATGCGGCGGGCGGCCTCCAGTCCGTCCATGACGGGCATCCGGATGTCCAGCAGGGCCACGTCGGGCCGGTGCAGCACGGCGGCGGCCACCGCCTCGGCGCCGTCGGAGGCCTCGGCGACCACGTCGATGCCGCGCGCGGTGAGGATCATCCGGAAGCCGGTGCGGACCAGTTCCTGGTCGTCGGCGATCACCACCCGGGGCCGGCGCTGTTCGGTCTTCTCCACACGCTCTCCGTGTTCCATGGGGGCCTCCATCACGGCCGGTCCAGCGGGATGCGGGCGCGCACCCGGAAGCCGCCGCCGAGCCGGCGCCGGGCGTCCAGGTCCCCGCCGTACACCGCGACCCGCTCGCGCAGGCCGATCAGCCCGCGCCCGGCGCCGTCCGCCTGCTTCGGTGCGGGGGAGGGCGCGCCGGAGAGCACGCTCGGCCCGCTGTTCAGCACCTCCACCCGCAGGTAGTGGTCCGCGTACCGCACCGTCACCTCGGCCGTCACCCCGTCCCCGTGCTTGAGCGCGTTGGTCAGCGCCTCCTGGATGATCCGGTACGCCGTCACGTCGATGCCGCCGGGCAGCGGCCTCGGCTCACCGGAGATCCGGACCTCCACCGGCAGCCCGGCGAAGGCGAACCGGTCGATCAGCGGGCTCAGCCTGGTCAGGCTCGGCTGCGGCGCGAAGTCCTCCGGCTCCGGCTCCTCGCTGCCGTCCGCCGCCGGGGCGAGCAGGCCCAGCAGGTGCCGCAGCTCGGTCATCGTGTCCCGCCCGGCCGCCTCGACCGCGCCCATCGCGGCCGCCGCCTCCTCCGGCATGGTGGCCAGCACCTCGCGCGCGGCGCCGGCCTGCACCACCATCAGGCTCACGTTGTGGCTCACGATGTCGTGCAACTCGGCGGCGATCCGCGCCCGTTCGGCGTCCACGGCGGCGCTGGCGGCGCTCTCGCGCTCCCGCTCCAGCAGCCAGCCGCGCTCGCCGATGGCCTCCCGGTACAGCCGCCGCGCCCGTACCAGCTCGACGCCCAGCCAGCCGGCGCCCGCGCACGCCCCGGCCGCCACCCCGACCGCCGCCCAGTCCAATCCCGTTCCCCACACGACGCCAGCTTCCCAGGTCAGCGCTTGATCGACATCATCCGGGGGTGCCGCCCCCGTACATCCCCGGTACTACGGCCGCCCGCGGTTACACCTGGGGTGGGACGCCCGGCCCGGGCCGCCGCGCCTACCGTCGTCGACCATGAGCAACGACCACGACGGGACCATCCGGCCGGACGACGCGCAGGTCGTCGTCGAGCTGTCCGGGGTGCACAAGGAGTTCGGCGACGCCAAGGCGCTCGACGGCCTCGACCTGCGGATCAGGGCGGGCGAGGCGGTCGCGGTGATGGGCCCCTCGGGGTGCGGCAAGTCCACCCTGCTGAACATGGTGGCCGGGCTGGACCGGCCCAGCTCCGGAACCGTCCGCGTACAGGGGCAGGACCTCGGCGGGCTGAACGAGAACGGGCTGGCCCTCTTCCGCCGCCGCCACATCGGCATGATCTTCCAGTTCTTCAACCTGATCGACGACCTCCCGGCCCTCGACAACGTCGCCCTGGCCGCCCAGCTGACCGGCACCAGCGCCAAGCAGGCGCGCCGCCGGGCACTGGAACTGCTGGACGAGCTCGGCGTCGCGCACCGCAAGGACGTCTACCCGGCCACGCTCAGCGGCGGCGAGCGCCAGCGGGTCGCGGTGGCCCGCGCCCTGATGAACCGCCCGGCGCTGCTGCTCGCCGACGAGCCGACCGGCGCGCTGGACAGCCGCTCGGGCGAGCAGGTGATGGACCTGCTGATCGACCTCAACCAGATCGGGCAGACCCTGCTGATCGTCACCCACGACCCCAACCTGGCCACCCGGTGCGCCAGTCGGCTGGTCGAGGTCGCGGACGGCAAGGTGGCGCGCGAGCGGATGCTGGAGGCGCAGTCGTGAGTGGCGCTGTGTGGCGGGCTTCCCGGGCGGCGGTGAAGCGCCGCCGGGTGCAGACCATCGTGATCGGCCTGGTGGTGTTCTGCTCCACCGCGACCGTGCTGCTCGCCCTCGCGGTGATCAGTGCCGCCCGAGCCCCCTTCGACACCGCCTTCGAGGCCGAGCACGGCGCGCACGTCACCGCCGTCTTCGACCCGGTCAAGGCCTCGCCGGAGCAACTGGCCGCCACCGCCCACCGGCCGGGCGTCGAGGCGGCCGCCGGGCCTTTCGACCAGGCCGTGGTGACCATCCCCGAGGACTGGGTCGGCCGCCCGCCGGGCCCGCTGACCCTGGTCGGCCGGCCCGACCCGGCGGACTCGCCGGTGGACCGGGTGCGCGTGCTCGCCGGCCGGTGGGCCACCGCACCCGGCGAGGTGGTCATCAACACGCCGGGGGGCGCCGGGGCGGCGTACCTCGGCACGCCGCTCACCACCAACACCGGGGTGAAGCTCACCATCGTCGGCTTCGCGAGCGGCATGAGCCAGTCCTCCGGCGGCTGGGTCACCCCCGAGCAGGCGGCCGCCCTGCACCCCACCGGTCGGCAGATGCTCTACCGCTTCACCGACGCGGCCACCGAGCAGCAGCTCACCGCCTCGCTCGCCAACGCCACCGAGGGCCTGCCCAAGGACGCCGTCACCAGCGGGCAGTCCTGGTTGGTCCTCAAGCAGGCCTTCTCGGCCGGCGCCGACGCCTACCTGCCGCTGATGACGGTCTTCGGCGTGCTCGGCCTGATCGTCGCCGCGCTGATCGTCGGCAACGTGGTGAGCGGCGCGGTGGTCTCCGGCTACCGGCACATCGGGGTGCTCAAGTCGATCGGCTTCACCCCGCGCCAGGTGGTCACGGTCTACCTGACCATGGTTTCGGTGCCCGCCGTCGTCGGCACCGTCCTCGGGACGGTGGCCGGCTGGGCGGCCTCGTACCCGATCCTCCAGACCGCCTTCTCCGGGATCACGACCGGCACCGCCGTGATCGAGCCGGCCGGCTGGCTGCCCGTCGCCACCCTGATCGGCGTTCCGCTGCTGGTCGCCCTCGCCGCGCTCGTCCCCGCCTCGCGCGCCCGTCGGCTCTCCGCCGCCCAGGCCATCTCGGCCGGCAGCGCGCCGCGCAACGGGCGCGGGCTGAAGGTCCAGCGCTGGTTGAGCGGCACCCGGCTGCCGCGCGCCGTCAGCCTCGGCCTCGGCCAGCCCTTCGCCCGCCCGGCCCGCACCGCGCTGACCATGGCGGCGATCGTGCTCGGCGTGGTCACCGTGACCGTGACGACCGGGGTGAGCAGCACCCTGGCCAAGACCATGGGGGTCTCGTCCGACCTAAAGACCCACATCGACGTGCAGACCAGCGCCTTCTCGGAGAACAAGATCGCGCCCCGGCTGACCCCGGAACAGACCACGGCGATGCTGCACGCCACTCCCGGCGCCGAGCGGGTCTCCGTCCGCGGGCTGGTCCGGGTCGGTATCGTCGGCCAGCCCCAGCTGGTCTTCGCCAACTTCTACGGCGGCGACGACATGGTCGACCACCGGCGGCTCGACGTGGTCAAGGGCCGCCAGGCGACCGGGCTGAACGAGATCGAGGCCGGGCCGGCCTTCCTCGACCAGCACGGGGTCAAGCTCGGCGACCGGGTCACCCTGGTGCTCGACGGTCGGCAGACCACCGTCACCATCGTCGGCGAGGAGGTCGAGGGCAACGCCAACTCGATCTCCTCCAACGACGCCACCAGGGCCCTGCTCACCCCCGACCCGCACGTGGTCGAGTACGACGTGCGGCTCGCCGACGGCGCCGACGCCGAGGCGTACCAGAAAGCCGTCACGGCCGCCGACCCGAGCCTCTCGCCCTCGATCGTCACGCCGGGCTCGGCAGGGCCCGTCGTCGCCATCCAGACCTTCAGTACGACCTTCTCCGTCC
>NZ_JBHVVI010000214.1:0-8127 GCF_042883685.1 Kitasatospora sp. NPDC058190 | reverse complement strand
GCAGATCCCGCCGACCGCCTCCGGTGGGCCGGCGACGATGCAGGCCCGCCCACCGTCGAACTGGCCCCCGTCGCTCCCGCCGTGGACCCGCAGCCGGAAGCCTCGCCCGCCCCGGTGTTCGTGGACGCCTCCGGCCGCCGGCAGCGCCGGATCCGTCGACTCGGGGTGGTGCTGGCCGTTCCGGCGGGCGGGTACCTCGCCCTGCTGGTGAGCACGCTGCTCGGCGGTCCCACCGTGAACGCGCCGTTCCTCCCGCTGCCCCAGGCACCGGCGCCGAGCGCGCCCGCCTCGGCGGACACACCGTCCGGTACGCCGTCCGCCGGTCCGGAAGCCGCCGCGCCCGGCGCACCCGCGACCGCGGCCCCCACCCACCAGCGCACCGTCGTCCCGGTCAGCGTCCAGCACCCCTCGGCCACCGGCGTCACGGTCCCGACCGGGCCGGGGCGCGGCCCCGGCACCCCCAACGCCCCCGCGGCCACCAGCACCCCGGCCCCGGCCACCACCCCCGCGGCAGCGCCGAGCACCGCGCCCGCCGCCACACCCACACCCGGGCACGGCCGCCCCACCGCCCCGCCGGGGAACCCGACCGGCAGGCCCGGAAAGCCCTGACACCCGACCGACCACCGCACCGTCCGCACAGCGAAAGCAGCACCATGAGCGCAACCCGCCGGCGAAGAGCCCCCGCCCCCACCCGCGCCCGCAGAGGCCGGCGCGGCGTCGTCCGCCAGCGCCCGCTACGCACCCACTGGCTCCTGCTGACGTCCCTGCTGCTCACGCTCTCCGGCGCCCTGGTGCTCCAGGGGTACACCCAGCACAGTTTCGACGACCGTCCGGACCAGGCCGCCACGCCCACGGCCGCGGACGCCGTGCCGGCGGCCGTCCGCGACGGCGGTCCGGTGATCGACACCGCCGGACCGCAGCCGCGCAGTGCCGCCCCCGGGCCCGGCACCATCGCCCTCACCTTCGACGACGGCCCCGACCCGACCTGGACGCCCCGGATCCTCGACGTCCTGCGCCAGGAGGGCGTGCACGCGACGTTCTTCGTGGTCGGCACCCAGGCCGCCGCCCACCCGGACCTGGTGAAGCGGATCATCGCCGAGGGCCA
This sequence comes from Kitasatospora sp. NPDC058190, assembly GCF_042883685.1. Classification (NCBI taxonomy): domain Bacteria; kingdom Bacillati; phylum Actinomycetota; class Actinomycetes; order Kitasatosporales; family Streptomycetaceae; genus Kitasatospora; species Kitasatospora sp. NPDC058190. The sequence goes on along the minus strand of NZ_JBHVVI010000214.1, from coordinate 7,022 downwards.
TCAGATCGGCGTGCACACCTTCACCCACACCGACCTCGGCCCGGCACCCGGCTGGCGCCGCTCACTGGAACTGCGCGAAACCCAACTCGCCCTGGCCGGGACGGCCGGGGTGACCAGCTCCCTGCTACGGCCGCCGTACTCCTCCAGCGCCGACGCCCTGGACGACCGCGAGTGGGACGCCGTCCGACAGGCCGGGCACGCCGGCTACCTGACCGTGCTCACCACCCAGGACAGCGAGGACTGGCAGCGGCCGGGCACCGAACGGATCCTCAAGACGCTCGACGACCGCCCGGGCGGCCCGGGGCAGGTCGTGCTCATGCACGATGCGGGCGGGGACCGCTCGCAGACCGTGGCGGCGCTGAAGGCCCTGCTGCCCGAACTGAAGTCGCGCGGCCTCCACTTCGCCACCGTCAGCCAGGCGGTGGGCCTGGCCGACCCGGTCCATCCGGCCGGAACCGCCGACCACCTCCAGGGGCTCGCGCTGATCTGGATCCTGCGGGGCGGCGACTGGGTGCTCACCGTGCTCGGCTGGCTGCTGTGGGCGGCGGGCGCGATCAGCGTGCTGCGCGCCGTCGCCGTACTGGTGGCCGCGCGGCGGCACAAGCGGCTGCGCCGCCGCTCCTGGGGGCCGCCGGTCGCCGAGCCGGTCAGCGTGATCGTGCCCGCGTACAACGAGTCCGCCGGGATCGAGGCGGCGCTGCGCTCGCTGCTCGCCTCCGACCATCCGGTGGAGGTGATCGTGGTCGACGACGGCTCGACCGACGGTACCGCCGATCTCGTCGAATCGCTCGACCTCCCGTACACCCGGGTGATCCGGCAGGAGAACGCCGGCAAGCCCGCCGCGCTCAACACCGGCATCGCGGCCGCCCGGGCGGAGCTGCTGGTGATGGTGGACGGCGACACCGTGTTCGAGCCCGACGCCGTGCGGCACCTCGTTCAGCCGTTCGCCGATCCCACGGTCGGAGCGGTCTCCGGAAACGCCAAGGTGATCAACCGCGGTGGCCTGCTCGGACGTTGGCAGCACATCGAGTACGTGGTCGGCTTCAACCTGGACCGGCGCCTGTTCGACCTCGCGGAGTGCATGCCCACCGTGCCGGGCGCGGTCGGCGCCTTCCGCCGCTCCGCGCTGCTCGCGGTCGGCGGCGTGGGCGAGGAGACGCTCGCCGAGGACACCGACCTCACCATGGCCCTGTGCCGGGCCGGCTGGCGGGTGGTCTACGAGGAGCGGGCCAAGGCCTGGACCGAGGCCCCCGCCTCGCTGGGCGCCCTGTGGCGTCAGCGCTACCGCTGGTGCTACGGCACCCTGCAGGCGATGTGGAAGCACCGCGGCGCCCTCGTCCAGGGCGGCCAGGCCGGGAAGTTGGGGCGGCGCGGGCTGGTGTACCTGCTGATGTTCCAGGTGCTCCTGCCCCTGCTCGCCCCCGTCGTCGACGTCTTCGCGCTCTACGGACTGGTCTTCCTCGACCCGGTGCGCATCATCGGACTGTGGGCGGCGTTCCTGCTGGTCCAGCTGCTGATGGGCGCCTACGCGTTCCGTCTGGACAAGGAACGCCTCGGACCGCTGTGGAGCCTGCCGCTGCAGCAGTTCGTCTACCGGCAGTTGATGTACCTGGTGGTGATCCAGTCGGTCTTCACCGCCGTCGCGGGATCCCGCCTCCGCTGGCAGCGGATGCAACGCTACGGCACGCTCCAGGTGCCGACGGGCGGCTGAAACCCGGGTGCGCGGCCGGCCTGAGGAGAACTGACGACGCGTCTGTTCCGTGGCACGGCCGCGCTCCCGTCGGCCGGGGCGCTCGCCCTGTCCGCCGCCCCGGCCAACGCCGCCGACGGGCTGGTCCTGACGGCGGACAGGAACGAGATGCGGGCCCGAGCGGAATCGGGAGCGCGCCTTACGCCGCCTACCAAGCACAGACGCGGGTCACCGTCACAAGAGCAGCGCCTCGAGCTCCGGAAGTCGGCCGAACGCCCGCTGGCGTAGAGACGGCCGGGCCCAACCGCCCGGCTGAATGCCGCCTCCAAGGTCTGGCCCATGCGGCCCAAGCCGACGATTCCCACTGTTCGGAGCTCGCTCATGGCCGCAAGCATCGCAGACCCGGATCACAGGTGACCGGCCGCGGGACACCTCACTCGCGCAACACGTCCCTCCCGGCCTCGTCCACCTTCCCGTCAATCTGTAGCAAGAGGCAGGATCTCGGCCGAGATCAGCCCCATGGACTGCACGCGATCACCAGAGCCGGGCATCGTCGCAGTGGCCATGAGCCGCGATGGCTCCAACGGGCAGACCAGCCGACGGTCACACACCAACACGGCTTCCGTCAGGACCTCCTAGGCTGAGCGGATGATGAGCGGAGTCACGATCGGGCAGGCAGCGGCATTCGTCGGCGTCACGGTGAAGACGGTGCGGCACTACCACCAGCACGGACTGGTCGACGAACCGCAACGCGACGGCTCCGGCTACCGGCGGTACGGGTCGGACGACCTGCTGCGGCTGGTGCAGGTCCGGACGCTGGCCACCGCCGGGGTGCCGCTGGCCGAGATCGGGCCCCTGCTCGACGCCGACGCCGACCAGTTCGCCGTCGGCCTGGCCGACGTCAAACGGCGGCTGACCGACCGGATCGCGGAGCTGACCGCGCGCCTCGACATGCTGCACCGGCTCGCCGAAGGCGACCGGGCCCTGCTGCCCGACCGCGCCTGCGCGGTCCTGGAGCGGATGCCCGACCTCGGCCTGAGCCCCGACTACGTGGCCGCGCAGCGCGAGGCCCTGGTGCTGGTCCGGGCGCTGGTGCCGGAGGACTTCGACGACTTCCTGACCCAGCTCGAACTCCGGCTCGACGACCCCGAGTTCATCGACCTGACCAGGCGCGGCCAGGAGGCCGAGACCTGGGAGCCGGACGACCCGAGGATCGAGGAGCTCGCGACCGCCATGGCCGACCACTACCTCGCCAACCCCGCACTGCTGGGGAGTCCCACCAGCCTGCAGACCTGGCGGAAGGCCACCGCCCAGTACCGGCTGATCAACGACCACCGCGAGGACCAGGCACCGGTCTCAGCCCGGCTGACCGCGCTCACCGAGAGCAGGCTCCGCTCCGCCGGCGTGATCGGCCCACGCCGCTGACGGACGGCCGGGAGGCCTCCCCTCATCCCGACCGTACCCGCCGCCGCCAGTCCGACGGGCTGACCCCGCGCGCCCGCTTGAACGCCACGCTGAACGCGAACGCGTCCCGGTATCCCACCTCGCGCGCCACCACGGCGACGGTGTCCTCCGTGTCGCGCAACAGGTCCGCGGCCAGGGCCATCCGCCAGCCGGTGAGGTAGGTCAGCGGCGGCTCGCCGACCGCACTGGTGAAGCGCGCGGCGAAGGCGGCGCGGGACTGTCCGACCCGCGAGGCCAGCTCGGCGACCGTCCATCGGTGCGCCGGGTCCTCGTGCAGCAGGCGTAGCGCGTCGCCGACGGCCGGAGTGTCCAGCGCCCGGTGCCAGGAGGGGAGTTCGGACTGCGGCCGGGTGCACCAGGCACGCAGGGCCAGGACCAGGACGAGGTCCAGGAGCCGGTTCAGGACGACGTCCTGGCCGGGCTCCTGGTGGGCTGTCTCTGCGGCGAGCAGGTCCAGTGCCGCCTTGGTGCGCGGCCCGGCGGGCACGACGGCCACGGGCGGGAGCATGTCCAGCAGGCGCTCACCCACGGCGCCGCTCAGTTCGTAGGCGCCCCGGAGCAAGGTCGTGGCGTCGGGCAGGCCGTCGCCGTACGTACGCGGCGCCAGGTACTGCCGGGCCACTGCTGCGTAGTCGATGAACTGCTTTCGTCCGTTGCGGATCACCAGCTGCGGCGGGGTGTCCGGGGCGTCGGCGATCGTGTACCGGTCGGCGACGCCGCTGATCAGGGCGATGTCCCCGGCACGCAGCCGCACGGGCGCGGCCTGCCGGTGGTCGTCGAGCCGGACCGACGCGTGACCACCGAGGGCGGCCACGACCGTGAGCGCGGGGACGTCCTCGAAGGCCATCGACCAGGGTGGCCGCTGGATCAGTTGCCGGATCTGCGCGTTCTGGGCGCGGGCTCGGTGCAGCAGGTCGCTCAGGACGTCCATGTCGGCCACGCTAGACGATCGGCCCCGACGCCTTCGTGGACCGCATGGTCCACGAAGGCGTGCCCGCCGACACCGCCCGCCTGCTCACCGGCCTGCTGGTGGACATCCGCGACGGCCGGGGCCCGGACGTCTCCGACGGCGTGGAGCAGGCGCTCGGACGACCGCCCAGGTCGTTCGAGGACTACGTCGCCGAGGCGGCCGCCGCAGGCCACTGGAGCTGACCGGACGGGCCACCTGTCAGCGCTCCGGCGTGACTTCGCGCAGCCGGCCTTGCCTCGGCGCTGCCGGTCCCGGAGTTCCCGATCCGCCGTGCCGCGCACCGTGGCGCGCGGTTGCACTCCGGGGCCCGCTGTTCAGGCCGTCGGCAGCGGCTGCGGAGCGGACGGGCCGGTGTAGCGGGCGGACGGGCGGATGATCTTGGAGTCGGCGGCCTGTTCCAGGATGTTGGCGCTCCAGCCGATCGCGCGGGCCGCGGCGAAGGTGGGGGTGAACATCTCCCTGGGCAGGCCGCACAGGTGCATCACCACGCCGGCGTAGAACTCCACGTTGGTGTGGAGTTCTCGGCCCGGCTTCAGCTCGGCCAGGATCGCCTCGACCCGGGCCTCCACCTGGACGGCGAGGTCGACCAGCTCGCCGCCGAAGGACTCGGCGACCCCGCGCAGCATCCGGGAGCGCGGGTCCTCGGTGCGGTAGACGGCGTGGCCGAAGCCCATGATGCGGTCACCGGCCAGCACGTGCTCGCGGATCCAGCCGTCGATCCGCTCCGGGGTGCCGATCGCGTCCAGGGTGTCCAGCGCCCGGCTCGGCGCGCCGCCGTGCAGCGGCCCGGAGAGCGCGCCGAGCCCGCCGACCAGGCAGGCCACCAGGTCGGCCCCGGTGGAGGCGATCACCCGGGCGGTGAAGGTGGAGGCGTTGAAGCCGTGGTCCACCGTGGAGATCAGGTACTGCTCGACCGCGCGGGCCTTGGCCGGCTCGGGCTCCTCGCCGGTCAGCATGTAGAGGTAGTTGGCCGCGTAGCCCAGGTCGTCGCGCGGTTCCACCGGCTGCTCGCCGTGCTGCAGCCGGTGCAGCGCGGTCAGGATGGTGGGCACCAGCGCGGTGGCGAACAACGCGTCCTCGACCCGCTGGTCGGGCGCGGTGTCGTAGAGCGGCCGGATGCCGCGGTCGGCGGCGGCGATCGAGAGCGCGGCACCCAGGGCGGTGAGCGGGCCGCCGTGCGCGGTGCTCGCCGCCAGCGCGGGCAGCAACGGGCGCAGCGCGTCGGGCAGTCGGCGCAGCGGTGCGGTGCGGGCCAGGAAGGCGGCGCGGCGGGCCGGGTCGGGCAGCTCACCGAGCAGCATCAGGTGCCAGACGTCCTCCAGGGTGCGCTGCTCGGCGAGGTCGATCGCCGAGTACTGGCGGTAGCGGTAGAAACCCTCCAGCCCGCGGACGTCGCTGAGTTCGGTCTCGGTGACCACGACGCCCTTGAGGCCGCGCGGGACCTCGATCTCGGTGGTGCTCGACATGGCGGTAGCCCTCCTCCTGGATGTTCCGGGTGATGCTCTGTACTCTCCGAGCATTGATCCACATTGTCAACATTGATTGAAATCAATGTGGAATACTGTGGATCATCATCAAGGCGCGACACGAGAACCAGGACGAGGACGGGACGAGGGCAGACCATGGCCGAACGCTTGACCACCCAGCAGGTCGCCGAGCAGCTCGGTGTCAAGGTGGAGACGGTGTACGCCTACGCCAGCCGCGGCCAGCTGAGCAGCGAGCGGGCCCCGGGCGGCAAGGGCAGCACCTTCGACGCCCGCGAGGTGGCCGAGCTGGCCGCCCGCGGCCGCCGCGCCCCGGTGCGTCCGCCCGCCGGCGAACCGTCGGCCGGGGAACCGTGGGCCAGCCGACCGGTCACGGTGCGGACCGGGCTGACCCTGATCGAGAACGGCAGGCTCTACTACCGCGGCCAGGACGCCGTCGAACTCGCCGTCCGGCACGGCTTCGAGGCCGCGATCGGCTGGCTCTGGGGGCTGGGCACCGACGCCCCGGTGGCGCTGCGGGTGCCGCCCGCCACCGCCGAGGCGCTGGCCCGGGCCGCCGCCGCGCTGCCCGACGGGATCCGGCTGCCCGACCGGCTGCGGATCTCGGCCACCGTCGCCGCCGCGCTCGACCCGCTCCGCTTCGACCTGCGCGAGCAGACCGTACTGGCGGCCGGGGCGGCACTGATCGCCGGGATGGTGGAGGCGCTGCCGCGCACCGCTCCCGACCCCGGGCCCGACGCCTCACTGGCGGCCCGGCTGTGGAGCCGGCTGGCCCCCGCCGCGCCCACGCCCGAGGCGCTGGCCTGCCTGGACCGCGCCCTGGTGCTGCTGATGGACCACGAACTGGCGGTGTCCACCGTGGCGGCCCGGGTGGCGGCCTCGGCGCGGGCCCATCCGTACGCGGTGGTCTCCGCCGGGCTCGGCGCCACCGACGGCCCGCTGCACGGCGCGGCCAGCCCGCTGGCGCACCGGCTGCTCGGCGAGGTGCTGACCGGCGGTGCCGTGCCGGTGGTCTCCGACCACCTGCGCACCGGCCGACCGATCCCGGGCCTCGGCCACCGGCTCTACCCGGAGGGCGACCCGCGGGCGGTGGCGCTGCTCGACGCGGTGGGCCGGCTCGACGGCGGTGCGGCCGTGGTGGCGGCGGTCGCCGAGGTGGAGGCGGCGGCGGGCCCGGCCGGGCGGCCGGCGCTGCGCGCCAACATCGACCTGGCGCTGGCCGCCATGGCGCTGGCCGCCGGACTGCCGGCGGAGGCCTGCGAGGTGGTCTTCGCGGTGGCCCGCACCCCGGGCTGGCTGGCCCACGCGGTGGAGGAGTACCGCGAGGAGCCGCTGCGGATGCGGGCCCGGGGCAGCTACACCGGGCCGCGCCCGGGGTCCGACACGGCCGGTCCCGAGCCTGTCGTAGCGCGGC
>NZ_JBHVVI010000213.1:0-8231 GCF_042883685.1 Kitasatospora sp. NPDC058190 | reverse complement strand
GGACGGGCTCGGCCCCGAAGCGGTCCTGGTGCTCGTCGATGAGCTTCAGTACCGTCGCCGGGTCGGGTCGAGCTCCTGGGCGAAAAAAGCCGAGGTGCAGTCAACCCGTCAGCACAACAGGGGCTCCAGCCTATCGGCTGGCGTGTCGAAGTCGAGGGTCTTCCGGGGGCGTGTGTGCAGCTTCAATGCGATCTTGGGGAGGTCGGCCCCCGTGAGGCAGACCGCCACGGGACCTGACAGGATCAGAACGGCGGTGCGTGCCGCAAACCATTGCCCGCGGCACGCACCGCACGAACACCCAGGGATGCCAGAAACACCCGCACGACGGGCCGCGAGACGTCTGGGCGCAGCAGGGCCTAGGCGGTCCGGGACGGGGCGCTGGGGCGCCTCGAGGGGGTCGGCGGGACGGCCGTACCACGTGGCCTCGGTCCCGGCCTGGTGGGCTGCGGCCGGCGTTCGCCGGGCGCTCACCCTCACCGACGGCCCCGCCACATGTGTTCCTTCACCCCTTCGAGGTGCACAGATCACACACTGCGTCCTGCCGCCGACCGGACGGTTCCGTGGCTTTGATCAGCGCTTTGGACTGCAGTCTGGGCAGACGTTGTCGTCGTTGAACTCAAAGTGCACGTCGCTCGGCTGTAGATGGTTGGACCTGCAGACAGTGCACAAGTCCCCGCCGCAGTTTCCGCAGCCTACGTAGCGGCCGCCGGCGTACTCGTAACGCCGCTTCTCGATCCATGGGGCATCACATGCCATACCAGGTCTCCCTTCTCCTTTCACCTCGGGCCAACGAGTGCACCCACACGATGGTTACAGGAGGCAGGACGTACAGCCGCCGAGGATGTTTCCAGGGGGCTGAGCAAGCTGCTCATGGCGCTACGCTCGCACGACGCGGCGGCCGTCGAGCGCCTGGCGCTGCCGCAGTCCGAGTCCCGGCCGCCGAGGGAGCCTAGGCACGCCGGGGAGCCGGACGCGTTCCGCTCCGCCGGCGGTGAGGCGCAGCTGCTGCAGTTCTCCACCCAGCGTGATCCTGCGGCATTCGTGCGGACCCGGGTGCTGGAGCCGGAGCGGGAGGAGTTCCGGCGGGGCCTGGAGGAGCTGCTCGCCTACCGGGCGCCGTCCAGGCACCGGCTGGGGGTGTGGGTGGCCGACCAGCGCCGCTACAAGGCCGCTGACGTCCTCGATGCCGAGCGCGTCAAGGAGCTGGACGCGCTCGGGATGGTGTGGTCGGCGTTCGACACCGCCTTCACCGACAACCTGACCGCGGTGGCCGGGTACGCGGCCGAGCACGGGCATGCCCGTCCGTCCAATGAGGCGGTCTGGGGCGGGCGACCGGTCGGGACCATCATGAAGAACCTGCGCACCGCGCAGCGGCGCACCGAAGCGCTCCAGCGCCGTGCCGAGGCTGGCGAGCAGGGCTTGGACTGGGCAGGGGTGCTGACCGCCGACCGCAAGGCCGCCCTGGACGAGATCGACCCGGCGTGGTGTCCGGCCTGGTCGGTGGAGTGGCAGCGGTGCTTCGCCCTGGTCTGGCGCCACATCAAGGACGGCGGCGCACTCGCCGGGGCCGCGCCGGGCAGCGTCGTCGTCCAGGGCGAGGACCTCGCCGGGTGGGGCCGCGCCCAGCAGGTCGGCTGGGACAAGCTCGCCCCCGCCCAGCAGTGGGCGCTGGAGCACGTCCTCGGCTTGAAGCCGCTGCCCGAGGAGCAGCGGCCTGCAGTGAAGGTGACGCACGCGGAGAAGGGGCGCCGCAACCTCGCCGCCGCCGCCCAGTACCGGGCCCGCGAGTGGCACCTGAACGTCGCAAGCGCAAGGAACCCCTGGTCCTGGCCGACGGCACCACCGTGCAGATCGGCCTCGGCCTGTTCATCGCCAACAGCCGCAGCAGGCGCGCCGACATCCCCACCGAACGCGCCGCCCGCCTCACCGAACTCGGCATGCGCTGGGAATAGACGGTGCCGGACGGGACCGGAGCGTGCCGGGTGCAACGTGCCCGCTGCAACGCGGCCCGGCCGCCCGCCGGATCAGGCAAAGTCCCAGGTCAGGGGTGCAACGCGAGGCCGCGTTGCACCCCTGTGCTGCAGTCAGCGGCCGGGATACGCAGGAGGCCGGCGAACCGGCCACACACCGCCGGGTCGGGGGCAGTGGAAGGTCTCGACCGGGGCGATCCGCCGAGGCCTGTCCAGGCGGCCGGACTACCACTTGATGTGGGCGGCCCGCGACGCCGGCGTGTCGGGATCCTGCCGGCTGGTCCGCCGCCGGACGACCGCGCGCCGGGCCAGAGGGTACGCCGGCAGTGCGACCGCCCCGCCCAGCGCACCGAACAGCAGCGGGGCGTCCCACCACGGCACGAGTTCGACGGAGCGGCCGTCCGGCCAGCGGCAGAGACGCGAAGGCGGAAAGAGCGACTCCTCGATCCGAATGTTCCTGTGCTGGGGTTCCCGGTACGCCCCCGGGTCCCATCCGTAGAGCGCGGTGACACACGCTCTGGTCGGGCGGGTCTCGAAGCCGGACATCATGCCGATAAACCAGACGAATCCCGCCGCCAGCAAACAGAGCACCACGCCCGCCACCCTCACCGCGCCCGCCACCCTCACCGCGCCCGTTCCCCGCTCGATCGTCCGTCCGTACCGGACATGGAGATGACCAGGAACCCGCTTCGGTTCCCGTTCCTGCAGACCGTCCCGCGCGGTACCAGGCCTGTGCACCCGCCGCACCCGCGCCCCGACCTCGCACGGGGGTAAGCGCTCATCCGCCCACGTCACGCGACAGCACCCCACGCGACAGGGGGTCGCGACAGCCCCCGCGACAGCCGCGCGGCGGTCGGCCTCACGCGGCGCGGTCCTTCACCGGGTAGAGCTTGGCGTGCAGCATCCGCACGTCCCACCACGGATCGTCCGGGGCGGAGAGCAGGGCGGCGACCTGCTCGCGCTTGGTCGGGGCGGGCAGCACCAGCGGGCCCAGGTCCTCCGTCTCCCGGTCGCTGACGCACTGCGGGCACTCCAGCCGGTCGGGGCTGGCTTTCTCGGTCAGCTCCAGCTTCGAGCCGGCCTTGCCGCCGATCGAGCCCCGGCAGGTCCAGCACGGGCGCAGCGCGGCGTTCGCCGCCCGGGCGGCTTCCAGTTGTTCTTCGGCCTCCCGTTCCAGGCGCTCCTCGCGGTCCTGGTGGCAGGGCCGGCAGCGGCCGCCGGGGCGGCGGGTCCACTGGCGGCTGCCGTAGACCCAGGTGTTCTCCTCCTTGGGGACGTTGCCGCAGTCGGCGCAGGCGAGGGTCCGCATCAGCTCCCGGTGGTCCTGCTTGGCCTTCTTCTCCCGGGCGGCTTGGCGCTGGTCGTAGGCGGCGCGGTTGTTCGGGTTGTCCAGCGCGTCGAGCAGGCAGTGCCGTCCGTCGCGGCCGTAGCGCCACCAGATGGGTCCGAGCGGTCCGTGCTAGGCCCAATGCCGGTGACTTAAGGTCGTGCCGCGCGGGGTGATGGTTGGTGTTACTGGTTCGCTCCGCCACGGCCTATGGGGTCGTCGGGTCCCGGGGCAGGTCGCCCGGATCACCGACAGGCGCCGGGGCGCCGCCAACCACGGTTTCCTCGCCGGGGACCGTGGCGGTGCCCTCACCGGTGCCCGCGATAGTGTCTTCGCCAGCGCTCGTGCCGATGCCTTCACCGCCGGCCAGGCGGGCGGCGAGCAGCCGCTTGCCTATCCCGGCGCCCTTGCGGCTGTCGGCCTACGCCTTGCGGAACAGCTCCGCGACCTCGCCGTCGCCCTCTCGCTCGGCCTCCTGCACGTAGGTTTCCATGCGCAGCGCGTTGCTCAGGCACGCCTCGACGTACCAGAGCAGGTTGTAGTCCTTGTCCTTGGTACCGGTGACGTGACCGGTTTCCTCGCCCATGATCCCGACGCTCCTTCCACGCCCTGACAGGCTCCGGGCACCCTGGCTCGGTCGCAGGACGCGTCTGCGCGTCTACCCGAGAGCGCGGCAGCAATTCCGCTGGCCGTGGGGCGGGCGCGGGGTTGCGTATTGCTGTCGCTTACCCCGCTCCTGCGCATGCCTCCGCCTCTGCCAGATACCGTGCCACCGGGCCCAGGGTCACCATTCCGCTGGCGGCGCCGGCGTGTTCGGCACGGGCATCGCGCAGGGCAGTCTGGGCGCGTGCGGCGATTCCGCGCTCGCCGAGGCGGACGGCGGCGCGGGCGGTCAGGCACCACATGGCCTCTTGCATGTGGTCATGTGGTGGTTCGGGTATCGCGGCAAGGGCGGTACGGGCCTCCTCGCCCCGGTCCTGGGCGAGGAACACGAGGGGTCGCGCCCAGGGCCTGTACGGGCCCCAGTCGAGGTGCGGGTCGGTGGGCGCTGGCCTGTCGTGCAGCAGGCGCAGTCCCAGTAGGGCGAGCGGGAACAGGCCGCGGTGCAGTCCCGGCATTCCGGCCGCCTGGAGGGCGTCCTCCGCAGCGCGGTAGTGCGCTGCGGCCGTGGCGGCGGTCGGTCCGCCGGGTTCGGCGCTGCGGGCGGCCGTGGCCCGGGCCCTGAACCACCCGGTGAGGACGGGGACGAGGCGCGCCTCAGTGGTGGCGGCGAGCTGATCGGCTGCATTGGCGTGCGAGGTCGCAACGTCGAGGTCGCCGAGGGCCGAGGCGGACTGCAAGCGGGCGAGTCGGCCGAATACGGCGAAGCTCGGCAGCTCGTGTCGGGTGGCCAGGTCGAGGATCTCGGCTCCGATCCGATCCCTTGCCGCCGCGAGCCCGGGGCGGGTGAAGGACTGCAGGAACACACCGTTGAGGGCGAAGGCCAGCAGGGCGGGGTCGGCCAGGTGCCGTGCCAGCGCTTCAGCTTGCAGTGCCGCCTGCTGTGCGTGCTTCAGCTCGGTCCCGGACAGATCGGCGCTGCGGCTTTCGACGGCGACCGTGGACAGGAGACGGGCGCGCAGGTCGGCGGGGCCGTCTGGGCCGAGCCCGGTGAGCGTGCGCTCGGCAGCCGCGACGACGGCGCGGGACTGCTCGGCGTCGTCGGCCCGGCTCCAGATGGCAGGCACGTCGTAGGCGCCGATGATGCGGGCGGTCAGGGAGAGGTCTCCCGTGCGTTCCGCCGCATGAATGGCGGCAAGGCGGTCGCGCCGGGAGTGGACGAGGGCGTCGCCACCCGCCAGTGCGAGGGTGCGGGCCAGATCCACGGTGGTGCGCGGGCCGAGCCGGACACCAGCGCCTGTCCACGTGGTAGGTGCTCCTGCGGGGGGAACGGCCCCGTTGAGGATGTCCGTCTCCAGGCGCTGGAGCTCGGCACCGGGGTCGAGCCCGAGATGGTCGACGAGCATCGCGCGGGCGCGGCGGAGGGTGGCCAGCGCGTCGGCCCGGCGGCCCGCGCGGTACAGCGCGCGGGCAAGCAGCTCCCAGGCCGGCTCGCGCCATGGGTGTTCGGTGACATGAGCACCCATTTCGGCGACGAGGTCGGCCCCTCTCCCAGAGTCGAGGAGGATCCGGGCGCGCAGTTCCACGCCCTCCAACCTCAATTCCTCCAGCCGGGCCCGCTCGCGCTTCGCCCATGCGGCGTCGGGCACATCGGCGTAGGCGGATCCGCGCCAGGCCGCGAGTACCGCGCCGAGGTCAGTCACCGCGTCGGGGCTGCGGCGGGCTCGGGCCAGGATGTCCTGGAACCGGTGGGCGTCCACCTCATCGCGTGGCAGGCGCAGCGCGTAGCCGGGGCCCTCGGTGACGATGATGCGCGGCGGATTGCGGGGCGGCCGATCGGGTTCGAGGGCGCGTCGCAGCGCGGCGACGAACGTGCGCAAAGCGCCCACGGCGCGGGCGGGTGGATCGGTCCACAGGTCATTGACGAGGGTGTCGGTGGTGACCATCCGCCCCTCGGCGGCGACGAGCCGGGCGAGTACCTCACGATGGCGGGGTCCGCCCAGGTCAATCGGGCTGCCGTCGTCGCGGAGGGCCCGCACCACACCGAGCACGTCGATTCGCATGCCCCCATCCTCCGTGCCAGGGGCCGACTGCTCCCAACCGTGCTGATCGGTTGCTGATCGCCGTCGCCCAAGCTGATCCGGTCAAGTCCCCGACCCGCAAGGACGGTCCCTCATGACGCTCACTATTCCCGGCTTCGATCACATCCGCCTGCCCGGTGCGGACGGTGTGGAGCTGGCTGCAGCTGTCGGCGGCAGCGGCAGCCCGGTCGTGCTGCTGCACGGCTTCCCCCAGACCCACCTGATGTGGCGGCACGTCGCCGAGCGGCTCGCCGACGAGCACACGGTGATCTGTCCTGACCTGCGGGGCTACGGCGCCAGCGACAAGCCTGCGGCCACCGACCCCGAGGTGTACGCCAAGCGCACCATGGCCGCCGACGTCGTGTCCCTGGCGGCGGCGCTCGGCCACGAGCGCTTCGCCCTCGTCGGCCACGACCGGGGCGCCCTGGTCGCCTTCCGGGCGGGGTTGGACCACCCGGAGACCATCACCCACCTGGGCATACTCGACATCGTGCCGACGCTCGACATGTGGAACGTCCTGCACGGCGTCTCGGCGGCGGTCGGCTACCACCTCTTCCTGATGGCGCAGCCGCCGGGCCTGCCGGAGGCGATGATCGCAGGTAGTGCGGACGCGTTCTTCGGCTCGTTCCTCGACGCCTGGGCCAACGACCCGACAACCATGCCCGAGGAGGTGCGTGCCGAATACCTGAGCGCGAGCGCCGCGGCAGTGACGTCCATCGTCGCGGACTACCGGGCCTCGGCGGACATCGACGTCACGCACGACCAGGCGGACCTGGACGCCGGATCGCAGCTGGCCATGCCCGTGACGGTCATCCAGCAGGACTGGGGCGCACAGCTGGGCTACGACGGTGCCGCGGTGTGGAAGGCGTGGGCGCCGGATCTGGACCACCGGCTGGCCCGAGCAGGCCACTTCATGGCCGAGGAAGCACCCGACGAGATCGCGGCGGCCATCCAGGACCTGCTGGCCCGCTGAGTCCCATGCTCCCGACTCACGGCCGAGGTTGGTGGCTGCGTTTCGGGCCTGCTGCACCGCCCACTCCCGGGTGGGGTGGGCGGTGACGCCGGCGATGCACAGGCGACGGGTACCGTGCTCGAGGAACGCCAGTGTGTACAGGCGCCTGCCGAGCACCGTATCGAGATGGAAGAAGTCGACGGCGATGGTGCCCTCGGCCTGGGCCGTGAGGAACTCGCGCCAGGTCGGGCCGGTACGGCGCGGAGCTGGGTCGATGCCCGCCGCGTGGAGGATTCCCCACACCGTGGACGCGGCGATCGGGTGCCCGAGGCGAGCGAGCTCACCCTGGATCCGCCTGTGCCCCCACCCCGCGTTTTCCCGAGCCAGGCGTAGCACGAGGTTCTTGAGCGCCGCTCCGGTCGGCGGCCGCCCGGTGCGGGTGCGCCGTGTGCTGCAGTCCCACTTCGCCTCGATGAGCCGGCGATGCCAGGCCGGCAACGTGCCGGGCCTGACCGGGAAGACCGCCCGCCAGCGGCGACGGGGTAGGCGGCGCAGCACAGCGTTCTCGTGACGGAGCACGAGCAGCTCCGCGTCCTTGGCCGTGTCGCGGCGAAGCAGCGCCCCGGGGATGGACAGCAGCTTGCGCGCCACCTTGTACAGCATCGAAACGGTCACGCCGACATGGTGCCAGCCGAGGTCTCTCTACTGCTGCCACCTGCGGCGATGACTTTCCGAGCCCGACAGGCCCCGGTTCGGCAGCAGGTTCGTGGCTGCACGCCCGGCTCCCACGCCGCCCTCCGCAGCCGGCGTCCCCGGTCTTCGCCACGACTGCACTTGCTCCGCGCAGACTCCGCGCCGTACGAGCGCCTCCAACCTGCCGGGACCTCAACTTCCGCTGCGACCTGGGCTTCACGCTCCCGGAGAAATGCCATCAGTACCGAAGGGGTGTGAGGAAGTCTCCGAGGGCGGCTGCGACAGCGCCGGGGGCTTCCGCGGGGAGCAGGTGGCCGACGGCGGGGATGGTTGTCAGCGTTGCGTGCGGGATGTGCGGCAGGAGGCACTCGCGCAGAACGCTCGGTGGTTCCACCGCATCGTTCTCCCCGGCCAGCACGGTCACCTGCACCTCGATGTCGCGTGCGGCGGAGGTGATGTCCCGTGCGATTCCACGCAGCGGCCACTCCTGCCGGGCCTCGGCGCCGGCGGCGAGGCTGAGCTTCCCCCGCTGGGTGGGAGGTGCTGATTACCTGGTCAGGGCGGGTGTGGGTGGTTCGACGGCCACCGGTTCGGCCGTCGTCTGGTCG
>NZ_JBHVVI010000212.1:0-8239 GCF_042883685.1 Kitasatospora sp. NPDC058190 | reverse complement strand
GGACCGTACGCGGCGGGGCGGTGCTGCTGCGCTCGACCAGGCTGGTGGCCAGGTCCACCCGCAGGGTGCCGGGCCGCACTCCGCGGGCCAGGTCGATCACCAGGTGCGTCGCCGTCTCGGCCATCTCGGTCAGCGGCTGGCGCACGGTGGTCAGCGGCGGGCCCACCCAGCGGGCCAGCGGCAGGTCGTCGAAGCCGACCACGCTGAGGTCCTCCGGAATGCGCAGCCCCAGCTCGCGGGCGGCCTCGTACAGGCCGAGCGCCTGCAGGTCGTTCCCGGCGAACACGGCGGTCGGCCGGTCCGGCAGGCGGAGCAGTTCCAGGCCGAGCCGGCGTCCGGACTCGTGGTGGAAGTCGCCCTCGCGGACCAGTGCCGGGTCGTACGGGATGCCCGTCATGTCGAGCGCCGCCCGGTAGCCGTCGGCCCGGGCCCGGCTGCACATCATCCGGGCGGGGCCGCCGATCAGGCCGATCCGCCGGTGGCCGAGGTCGAGCAGGTGCCGGGTGGCGGCGAGGCCGCCGTCCCAGTTGGTGGTGCCGACGGCGGGCACGTCCTGGCCGGGGTCGCCGGCCGGGTCCAGCACCACGAAGGGGATGTCCCGGCTGGCCAGTTGCTCGCGCAACGAGCGGTCCAGGTCGGACAGCACCAGCACCACGCCGGTGGGGCGGCGGGCGAGCACCCCGTCCACCCAGGACTGGCCAGGGCCGTGCCGTTCGGCGGACTCGGAGAGCACGATGCTCAGGCCCTCCTCGCGGACCGCGTTCTCGACGCCCCGGATCACCTCGACCGCCCAGGCGCTCTCCAGCTCGTGGAAGACCAGTTCCAGTAGCGGGCTGGTCTGGCGGTTGCCGCGCCGCCGCCGGTAGCCGTACCGGTGCAGCAGTTCCTCGACCCGTTCCCGGGTGGCCGGGGCGACGTCGGCGCGTCCGTTCAGGACTTTCGAAACAGTCGGCGCGGAGACTCCTGCCTCCTGCGCGATCTCGGCGAGCGTGGCCGCTCTGTTCACGGGTTCCTCCTGCACTGCCCCTGCTGGGCGAACTCCGTCGTGGGTGGCGTCGGGCACGGCCGCGGGCGGTCCGTATCGCACGGATGCTAGCCCGCCGACGGGCCGGGGCCGATCCCGTCGGCACTCTTGACGGGCGGTCAGCTCGGTTCTAGGTTTCCCACAACATTCGGCAACTTGCTCGAAACATTCGAAACTGAGGGCAGGATATGCGATCGAGATTCGCCGCGATCACTGCGGCCGCCGCACTCGTCCTGGGTACGTCCGCCGCTTGCGGCTCCGGCGGCGCCGCCTCCGACTCCGGTGACGGGACGATCCACGTGCTGGTCTACGGCGACGCCGGCAACAAGGTCGAGAAGCAGATCGTCGACACGTTCAACCGGACCTCCAAGGTCAAGGCGGTGCTCGACACCGTCCCCGGCGCCGACTACCAGCAGAAGCTCCAGACCGTGATCAACACCCCGCGGGCCCCGGACGTCTTCTTCAACTGGGGCGGCGGCTCCATCCAACCGTTCGTCAAGGCGGGCCTGCTGCTGCCGCTGGACGACTTCATCGCCAAGGACCCGGGCCTGAAGGACAACTTCCTGCCCTCGGTCTTCAACTCGGCGGTGGTG
The DNA here is from genome assembly GCF_042883685.1 of Kitasatospora sp. NPDC058190. Taxonomy (NCBI): domain Bacteria; kingdom Bacillati; phylum Actinomycetota; class Actinomycetes; order Kitasatosporales; family Streptomycetaceae; genus Kitasatospora; species Kitasatospora sp. NPDC058190. The sequence goes on along the minus strand of NZ_JBHVVI010000212.1, from coordinate 6,622 downwards.
GACGGCAAGCCGTACGGAGTGCCGATGCGCGGCACCCAGCCGGTGCTGCTGTTCCACAACAAGAAGGTGCTCACGGACGCCGGACTCACCCCACCGAAGACCTGGGACGACCTCCTCGCCGCCGCCAAGGCCCTGAAGGCCAAGGGCATCACCCCGATCGCGCTCGGCGGCGGCGACCAGTGGCCCACCCTGATGTGGTTCGAGTACCTCTACGACCGGATCGCCGGCCCCGGCCTGTTCCAACGGGCAATCGGCGGCGACCGGGAGGCCTGGGCGAGCGAGGACAGCCGCAAGGCGCTGGCCACCCTCAAGCAGCTGGTCGACGCCGGGGCGTTCGGGAGCAACTTCGACTCCGTGAAGTTCACCGACGGCGGCTCCCCGGCCCTGGTCGCCAAGGGCAAGGCCGCCTTCGAGCTGATGGGTTCCTGGTACTACGCCACGCAGCAGGACGCCAACCCGGACTTCGCCAAGTCCGGCCTCGGCTACACCGGCTTCCCGGCCCTGAGCGGCGGCATGGGCGACGCGGCCGACGTCGTCGGCAACACCAACAACTTCTACTCCGTACTGAAGAGGACCAAGCACCCGGAGGCCGCCGCGGCCTTCCTCAAGCTGATGTACTCCGAGGAGTTCGTGAAGGCGCAGCTGGCCCTCGGCAACCTGCCGACCACCACCGGCACCGTCGACTTCCTCGACCTCTCCGCCAGCCCCGCCTACTCCAAGGACCAGTACCAACTGGTCAAGGCCGCCCCCTCGTTCCAGTTGTCCTGGGACCAGGCCTACCCGCCGAGCGCCATGACCCCGATGCACACGGCCGTCCAGCAGTTCTTCGACGGCAGGATCGACGCCGACGGCTTCATCAAGGCCATGCAGGCCTTGCCGACCTCATGACGCGCCGTGCGCGGCCCGGCGCGGAGGCAACCCGCCCGGGCTTCGTCTGGGCGCTCCCCGCGGCGGTGTTCTTCCTGTTGTTCGCGCTCACACCGCTGCTGCTGGTCGTCGTGCTCTCCTTCACCAGCTGGGACGGCATCGGCGAACCGCGCTTCAACGGCCTGGCCAACTGGACCGCCCTGCTCCACGACCCGGTGATGCTCCAGTCCGTCTGGACCACCCTGCTGCTCACCGCCCTCGGCGTGCTGACCCAGACGCCGATCAGCATCCTGCTCGGCGTCTGGGCCGCCGGGCGGCAGCGCAACCGGGCCGTGCTGTCGGCGATCTACTTCGTGCCGCTGCTGCTCTCGGCGACCGCCGTCGCGGTGGTGTGGCGGGCCGTCCTCGACCCCAACTTCGGCGTACCGGCCCAGCTCACCTGGCTGTTCGGCGACGGCAACCTGCTCGGCAGCAGGAGCGGGGCGATCGGGGTGCTGACCTTCGTCGGCGTGTGGCAGTTCACCCCGCTGCACGCGCTGATCTACCAGGGCGGCGCCCGGGTCATTCCCCAGGTGCTCTACCAGGCCGCGGCCGTCGACGGGGCGGGCCGGGTGCGGCAGTTCTTCCACATCACCCTGCCGCAGTTGCGCAACACCGTCATCACCTCGGTGATCCTCATGGTGGTCGGCGGCCTGACCACCTTCGACACCGTGCTGATCCTCACCCAGGGCGGCCCCGGCACGGACACCACCGTCACCGCCTACTACATGTACCAGAAGGCCTTCAAGGGCTTCGACTTCGGCACCGGATCGGCCATCGCGCTGGTCCTCGTGGTGGTCGCCACCCTGATCTCGCTCGCGGTGGTCAGGCTCTCCGGCTACGACCGGATGCGCGGCACGACGGAGGGCCTGTGATGCGCCGGCGCCCCAACGTCCTGGCCGGGTTCGGCTCCCTGGTGTGGCTGCTGCTGGTCGGCCTGCCGCTGTACGTGCTGCTGATCGCCACCTTCCGCACCCGCTCCGACTACTCCACCGAGGGCCCGCTCAAACCGCCCGCGCACTGGACCCTGCAGAACTACCTGACCGACCTCTCGACCGGCTTCGGCCGGGACTTCCTCAACACCCTGACCGTCACCGCCGGCGTGGTCGCCATCGTGCTGCTGGTCGTCCCGCCGCTCGCCTACGCCATCGTGCGCGCCCGCGGCCGGGCGACCGGATGGGTGTTCCGACTCTTCCTGCTGGGCCTGGCGATCCCCGCCCAGGCGGTGATCGTGCCGATGTTCTACGTCATCAGCAAGACCGGCCTGTACGACCACCTGATCGGGGTCATCCTCCCGACCGCGGCCTTCTGCCTGCCGGTCTGCACCCTGGTGCTGACCGGTGCGATGCGCGACATCAGCCCCGAGCTGTACGAGGCGATGGCGATGGACGGCGCGTCCCCGGCGCGGGTGTTCCGGCAGCTGGTGCTCCCGCTGTCCAAGGGCGGACTGTCCTCGATCACGGTCTTCGCCGCCCTCCAGGCCTGGAACGGCTTCCTCTTCCCGCTGATCCTCACCCAGTCCGACTCCACCAAGGTCGTCACCCTCGGCCTGTACGAGTTCCAGACCGAACACGGCGTGGACGTGCCCGGACTGCTCAGCGCCGTGGTGCTGTCCATGCTCCCCGTCTTCATCGTGTACCTGTTCGCCCGCCGCGCCCTGGTCCAGGGCCTGACGGGGGTGGGAGGAAAGTGAACGACCACCGGTACCCCGAGCCCGCGCCCGTGTGGCGCGACGCCACGCTCACCCCGGAGACCAGGGCCGATGCCCTGATCGCGGCGATGACTCTGCGGGAGAAGACCGCCCAACTGGTCGGCGTCTGGGTCGGCGCCGACGCCGACGGCGACGAAGTCGCCCCGCACCAGCACGAGATGGAGCCGCCACCCGACCTCGACACCCTCCTGCCGTACGGGCTCGGCCAGCTGACCCGGCCGTTCGGCACCGCCCCGGTCGACCCGGCGCTCGGCGCGCTCTCGCTGCTGCGAACCCAGCAGCGGATCGCCGCCGCCAACCGCTTCGGCATCCCGGCCCTGGCCCACGAGGAGTGCCTGGCCGGCTTCGCCGCCTGGGGAGCCACGGCGTACCCCGTGCCGCTGTCCTGGGGCGCCACCTTCAACCCGGAGCTGGTCCGGACGATGGCCGCCACCATCGGCCGCGACCTGCGGGCCGTCGGGGTGCACCAGGGCCTCGCGCCGGTGCTCGACGTGGTCCGCGACGCCCGCTGGGGGCGGGTCGAGGAGACCATCGGCGAGGACCCGTACCTGGTCGGCACCATCGCCACCGCCTACGTCCAGGGCCTGGAGTCGGCCGGGATCGTCGCCACCCTCAAGCACTTCGCGGGGTACTCCGCCTCCCGCGCCGGACGCAACCTCGCGCCCGTCTCGATGGGCCCGCGCGAGCGCGCCGACGTCATCCTGCCGCCCTTCGAGATGGCCGTCCGCGAAGGCCGACCCCGCTCGGTCATGCCCGCCTACACCGACACCGACGGCCTCCCCTCCGCCGCCGACCAGGCCCTGCTCACCGAACTGCTCCGGGACACCTGGGGGTTCACCGGCACGGTCGTCGCCGACTACTTCGGCATCGCCTTCCTCAAGACCCTGCACGGCGTGGCCGAGGACCGGTCCGACGCCGCCGCACAGGCCCTGGCCGGGGGAGTCGACGTCGAACTGCCGACCGTCGACACCTTCGGACAGCCACTGTTCGACGCGGTCGTCGCGGGCGCCGTGCCGGAGCGGCTGATCGACCGGGCGCTGCGCCGCGTGCTGGTCCAGAAGGTTGAACTCGGTCTGCTGGACGCCGACTGGAGCCCCGTGCCGGCCGCCCTCGCCGACGCCGATCTGAGCGAACCGGGGGCGCTGCGCGGTCTGGTCGACCTGGACCGGCCCGCCAACCGCGCGCTCGCCGCCGACCTCGCCGAACAGGCCGTGGTGCTGCTGCGCAACGACGGCCTGCTGCCGCTGCGCGACCCCGCCCGGATCGCGCTGATCGGCCCGAACGCCGACGAACCCACCGCCGTACTCGGCTGCTACTCCTTTCCGGTGCACGTCGGGGGACAGCACCCCGGGACCCCGCCCGGCATCGAACTCCCCACCCTGCGCGAGGCGTTGGCGGCCGAGCTGACCAGTACCGAGCTGGCCGGCAGCGAACTGCGCACGGTGCGCGGCGTGACGGTCGACGGCGAGGACACCGCCGGCATTGCCGAGGCCGTACACGCCGCCCGGCGGGCCGACGTGGTGGTGCTCGCCCTCGGCGACCGGGCCGGGCTGTTCGGGCGCGGCACCAGCGGTGAGGGCTGTGATGCCGCATTGCTCGAACTTCCCGGCAGACAGCGGCAGTTGCTGGAAGCGGTACTGGACACCGGGACGCCCGTGGTGGTCACCCTGCTGGCCGGGCGGCCGTACGCGCTCGGGCGCGCCGTCACCGAGGCGGCCGGGATCGTCCAGTGCTTCTTCCCCGGCGAGGCCGGGACGGCGGCGCTCGCAGGCGTGCTCAGCGGGCGCGTCAATCCGTCCGGGCGGCTGCCCGTCTCCGTCCCCGCCCACCCCGGGGTCCAGCCTTCCACCTACCTGGCCGCGCGGCTGGCCCAGGCGGGCGAGGTCTCCAGCACCGACCCGACTCCCGCCTTCGGCTTCGGACACGGGCTCGGCTACAGCGAGTTCGCCTGGTCCGGCCTGGAGGTCCGGACTGCCGAGACCGGCACCGACGGCACCTTCCGGCTCGCCTTCGAACTGCGCAACACCGGCACCCGGGCGGGCGTCGAGGTGGTGCAGCTGTACCTCCACGACCCGGTGGCCACCGTCGTCCAGCCGGTGCAGCGGCTGATCGGCTACCGCCGGATACCGCTGGACGCCGGAGCGGGCTGCCGGGTGGAGCTGGCCCTCCCCGCCGACTTGGCCTCCTTCACGGGCCGCGACGGCGGGCGGATCGTCGAACCCGGCGCACTGGAACTGCGGATCTCCGCCTCCAGCACCGACCCCCGCCTCACCGTCCCGCTGCGCCTCACCGGCCCGGCCCGTCCGCTCGACCACACCCGCCGACTGCACCCGACCGTCACCGTCCACGACCTCCCGTCAGCCCCCACCCCGTAGCGGAGGAAGCCCCCCATGCGTCGATCGATCCGCCGGCTGTCCCTGCTCATGACACCCGCACTGACCGCCCTCCTGGTCGCGGTCCAGCCTGCGACCGCCCACGCCGCGGACCCCACCACCCTGACCGGCGGCTCCTACGTGGATCCCGACTCCACCGCGCAGCAGTGGGTCAACGCCAACCGTGCCGACGGCCGCGCCCCCGCGATCCAGGCCTCGATCGCCGACGTGCCGACGGCACGCTGGTTCGGCAACTGGAGCGGCACCATCGGGACGGCGACCGGGGCCTACGTCGGCGCGGCCGCCGCCAAGGGCAAGCCGCCGATCCTGGTGGCCTACAACATCCCCGACCGGGACATCTGCGCCGGCCAGTCCGGCGGTGGCGCGGGCACCCCCGCCGACTACGCCACCTGGATCGCCGTCTTCGCCAGTGGCATCGGCAACCGGCCGGCGGTGGTGGTCCTCGAACCCGACTCGCTCGGCGACGAGACCTGCATGACCGCCGGTCAGATCACCGAGCGCAACGCGATGCTGCGCAACGCCATCGCGCAGTTCAACGCCAAGGCCCCCAACACCCGGCTCTATCTGGACGCCGGCAACCCCGCCTGGATGAGCACCGAGACCATGGCCCAGCACCTGGCCGCGGCCGGGGAGCTGAACGCGGTCGAGTACCTGTGGGCCCACGTCAAACGGAGTCTGGCGAACCTCGCCAGTGTTGTCCTCAACGGCTTCCTCACCGGGACCGGACTCTCCCTCGACCTCCCACCGCCATCACCTTGAAACGCCAAGGTCTGTATCGCTCACTCAGCCTGCCGCTCCATCGTCCAGTTCCTGTCCGCTCCGGACGGCACCCCGCTGTGGGTCTCCGATCTCGAATCCGGCTCCACGCTCGACATCACCGCGGCCCGCATCCACGCCCTGCCCACACTGCACAAGGCAGCGGCCGATGGCCTGCCGCCCCCGGCGAACAAGGGCTGCATCGGGGCCGGCATCGGTATCCGCATCCCGATCCGACGCCCAAAGGGCAAGTCCGAACAGGAACTTCACGTCGACACGCGAATGTTCAACACGCTGCTGCGGCACGTCAGGGCCCTCGGCGAGCGCACCGCCGCCGAGCTCAAGCAGCGATGGCGGGCCCTGCAGCACGCCACGCTCAGCCCGAGCCTGATCGGCGACATCGCCCGCGCCGCCCTCGCCCTCAACGGAAATCTGGAAGTGATCACCGTTGAGAAAACCTCACTGGCCCTGGCGGCACGCCTTCACCGACCTGTTCGACGCCGTCCACGCCCACCGGCCTGATCAACGACCTGAACGTGCACTCTGGTGGTCTCGGATGGCGCAAGCAGACGCCAAGCGAGTGAACTTCTGCGATTGAGGAAGAAATTGGCAAAAGCATCGAATGCGCCCTGACGATGATGTGCCCGTCGGGCTGGTGCCTTCGAACGCGCGGGTAGAGCCCGTTGATAACCAGCGACATGAAAGAGGTATCAATGCTCGCTCGCTTGGGTCGACCGATGTGCAGACGGCTCCTCGTCGTTGCTGTCGCCGCTCTGACGGCCACCGCTTGGTCTCCAGGCGGCTGGCAGACCGCCGTGGCGGGGGGGGGGGGGGGGGCGGCGAACCCCGGGGTAAA
>NZ_JBHVVI010000211.1:0-8386 GCF_042883685.1 Kitasatospora sp. NPDC058190 | reverse complement strand
TCGGTCAGCTGCGACCTCGTCCAGCCCGTCACGCCGCTGGCGCTGCCCGGGCTCGACGCCGAGGACATCGAACTCAACCTCGGGCTGGCCAAGTTCGGCCTCACTCCGCTGCTGGAGGACGGGCCGCAGCCGCGCTGCCTGGTCCAGCACGACCGGGACGCGCTGGACGAGACGACCGCCGCGCGGCTGCTCGAAGCCTTCGCCGCCGTGCTCGGCGCGGTGGCCGAGGATGCGGACCTGCCGCTGTCGGAGCTGCCCGGCAGCCGTCTGGTCGCCGCCCGGCACCCGGCCGCCGAGGCGCTGTCGGCCGACCCGAGGGTGGCAGAGGCGGCCGTGGTCGAGGCCGCCGACGGCCGGCCGCTCGCGTACGCGGTGGTGCGCGGCCCGGTCGCCCCCAGCGGCAGTGACCTGCGCGCCGCCCTGCGGCGCAGCATCGCCCCGGCCGAACTCCCGCTCGCCGTCACCCTGGTGGACCGGATCCCGCGCGCCGCGGACGGCACCGTCGACCGCGACCGTCTGCCCGGCGCCGCCCGGACCAGCGCCCCGACCACCGCCCCCGGGCGGCCCGGCCCGCTCGACCTGGTCCGTACGGCCTTCGGTGAGCTGCTCGGCAGCGTCCCGCCCGCCGACGGCGACTTCTTCGCCCTCGGCGGCCACTCGCTGATCGCCGTCCAGCTCGCCGAACGCCTGCGCACCCGGGTCGGACTGCCGCTCACCGGCCTCGACATCCTGGAACAGCGCACGCCCCACGCCCTCGCCGCCCTGCTCGCCACCCGCGAGGAGGAGCGCCGCGCGGCCCTCGCCCGGACCGGCGCCCGCCCCCGCACCGAGCCGCGCACCGGGACCGTGCTGCTCACCGGCGCCACCGGCGGCGTCGGCGCGGCCGTGCTCCAGGAGCTGATGGCCCAGGGCCGTCCGGTCCGGGTGCTGGTCCGCCCGGAGTCGGCGCACCTGCCGGCCCTGCACGGCGCCGAGATCGCCGAGGGCGACCTGGCCGACCTGGACAGCCTGCACCGCGCGGTCAAGGGCGTGGACGCCGTGATCCACGCCGCCTGCACCTTCACCGAGCACGCCACCGACCTCGCCGCGATGCGCGCCCTGCTGGACGGCTGGTTCGGCGGGCCGTTCGTCTTCGTCAGCAGCATCGACGCCTATGGGCGGCCGCCCGGCACCGACGTCGCCGAGGGCGGCCCCAGTGGCGCGCCGGTCACCCCGTACGGGCAGGCCAAGCTGGACTGCGAGCGGCTGCTCTTCGAAGCGGCGGCCGAGGCCGGCGGGCGCGGCCCGGTCACCGCTGTGCGCGCCCCGATCGTCTGGGGCCCGCACCAGCGCCTGCGCGACCAACTCCGCTGGGGCTCCACCGGCGAGCTCTACCAGGCCGCCCTGGCCGGCCGCCCCATCGCCCTGCCCGCCCCGGCCCCCGGCGGTCGGCCGAGCTGGACCGGCGCCGCCTGGGTGCACTCGGCGGCCCTCGCCCGCGCCCTCGCCGTCTGCGCCCTGCCCGACCACCCCGCCGCCGGGCGGGTCGTCAACGCGATCAGCGGGCACGTCTCCTGGGCGGAGTTCACCACCGAGCTGATCCGCCTGCTCGGTTCGGAGAGCTCCGTGGACCTGCGGCCCGACGCCGATGCCGACCTGTGCCGCCCCTGGCACTACCGGGCGGAGACCTTGGCGGCCGCGCTGCGGCCGGAGCCGGGGGAGGACTGGCGCAGCGTCCTGGCGGCCATGGTCGGCTGAGGCCGGCACGTGAGGCGGAGGGGGGCCGGCGCCGGACCCCTCCGCCCGCAGCCGGGACGCGGCGATGCTGCGGATCCGCCGGGTGCGCCCGTGTCCGGCCCGGCGGAAGCGGGCGAACCGCACGTGCTCGTCGGGATCCCGGTCCGGGGTGTCGGCCGACCCGCTCGCGCGCGCGTGCAAGGCGGCATCCGCTGCTCCGGACGACCGCGCCTGCGGGCCACTGTGCACGGAGCCCGGACTCCGCCGCAGCGCCGCTCGCATCGGCCCGGAGCCCTCCCGGCCGCCTCAGCCGATGGTCACCACCCGCGCCCACGTGGGCGGCGCGTCCGGGCGGTAGTCGGGGTTGCCCTCGTTGTACCGGACCGGTCTCCGGAACAGGCCGACCACCGTACGGCAGGACGGTGCGACCGCGGGCCAGGGCGTCTGCCCGTCCGTCAGCACCACCACGACGTCCGGCTGCGGCCGGGTCCGCAGCGCCGCCGCGAAGCCCGTGCGCAGATCGGTGCCCCCGCCGCCGATCAGGCTGATGCCCGCCGCCCGGCAGATCGGCTGGACGGTCTGCGCGGCCGCGTCGCAGGACAGGACGGTGACCTGGTCGTGGCGGCCGCCGACGGCCCGGCCGATCGCCGCGACCTCCAGCAGCGCGCTGCCCAGCTCGTCGTCGGAGACCGAGCCCGAGGTGTCGATCACCACCGAGACCCGGGGCGGGCGCCGCCGCAGGCTCGGCAGCACCACGCCCGGCAGACCGGTCGAGCGGCGGGCGGGACGGCCGTAGCTGTAGTCCCCGCCCGAGCCGGGCCCGGAGACCGCCGAGCGCAGCGCCGCGCCCAGCAGCTGGCGCCAGGGCTGCGGCGGGTGGAACGCCTCCTCGGCCCAGCGCCGCCAGCCCGCAGGAGCGTCGCCGGGGCGGGCCCGGATGCCCTCGGCGACCCGGAAGCGGACGGCGTCGCGCTCCTGCGGAGTCAGCCCGGCCGCGCCCTCCGGCCCCAGCTCCCAGGGGCGGTCCACGCCGTCGGCGCCGCTGCCGCAGTCCAGCCAGGCCAGGCCCGGCTTGCGCGGGTCGAAGACGAAGCCGCGGAGGTAGTCCTCCATCAGCTGCCCCTCCGGCAGGTGGAGGCGCTCGGGCGTCAGGGCGCCCACAGGGGTGACCAGCCCCTCCCCGAACGCGTCGTCGTTGATCTCGCAGTCGGCGGCGATGTTCATCCGCAGCCGGTCGTCCCGGCCCGTCATCCCGAGGTCGCGGGCCAGCCGGTCGCTGCGCCCGTGGTGGTCGCGCAGCAGGTGCGACACCTCGTGCACCCACACCGAGGCCAGGTCCTCCACCGGGGTGCGCTCGACGAAGAGCGGCGAGGCGTAGCAGCGCCAGTAGCGGTCCACGGCCATCGTCGGCACCTGCCAGGACTCCACCAGGTGCAGGGCGAACAGCGCGGTCGCCAGGTAGGGGCGGGCCCGGACGGCCTGCAGCCGGGCGGCGTACAGCTTCTCCAGGTCCAGCCGGCCGGCCTGCGGCTCGATCTGCCAGGCGGCGTCCCCGGGTTCGGGGGCCGGTCTGGCGACCTTCGCCTTGATGCGCTTGCCGACGTCCAGCGGCGTCACGCCCGCGCTCATCGGCGGGTCCTCGCGTCGGCCCGGGCGGCGGCGTGGTCGGCCCGCCGGGACAGGGCCACCGTCGAGGCCAGGTGCTCGATCGACTCCGGTACCTCCCAGTCCTCCCGGCGCAGGGAGGCCAGCGTTGTGGCCGGGACGACCAGTACATCCGGCGCGCCGGTCTCCATCGCCCGCACCAGCAGCGCCCAGGCCGAGTCCCATCGCGCCCGCTCCGGCCGGTTGCGCACCGCGGCCACCACCCCGTCCAGCACCACCTGGCGCAGATCCCCGCGCTCGGGCAGCACCGCGTTCGCCGGGTCGGCCAGCAGCTCCTCCGGGGCCGGCAGGTCCATCCGGTCCATGCTCGCCATCAGCTCCAGCCCCGGACCGTCTCCGACCGTCCCCCGGACCAGCAGCGACAGCACCTCCCTGGAGGAGCCCGCCGCGGCGGCGAAGGCGATCAGCCGCAGCGTCATGTCCCAGCTGCGCGGGGAGGGCCAGGCGCCGCCGCGCCGGGTCTCGGTGGTGGGCAGGCGGTGCACCAACTCCGGCCGGGCGGAAAGTAGTTCACACACCGCCCGGCGGGCGAGCGCGACCGCCGCCGACAGCTCCTGCGGGTCGAGCCGGGGGAGGGTGGCGACCGGCCACACCCCGCCGAGGCCGCGCACCACCACCTCGTGGTCGTGCACCCACTGCAGATGGACGAACCGGTTGGCCAGCGGCGGGCTCAGCTCCCACCCGTCGGCCGCCGAGGAACGCGGGTTGGCAGCGGCCACGATCCGTACGCCGGGCGGCAGTTGGAGCGCACCGATGCGCCGCTCCAGGACCAGCCGGAGCAGTGCGGCCTGGACGGCGGGCGGCGCGGTGGACAACTCGTCCAGGAACAGCAGCCCGCGCCCGGCCCGGACCAACCGCACCGCCCAGTCCGGCGGGGCCAGCGGGACGCCCTGCTGCGCCGGGTCGTCGCCGACGATGGGCAGGCCGGAGAAGTCCGAGGGCTCGTGGACGCTGGCGATGACCGTGGTCAGCGGCAGCTCCAGCGCCTCGGCGAGCTGGTTGAGGGCGGCGGTCTTGCCGATTCCGGGCTCGCCCCAGAGCAGAACGGGCAGGTCGGCGGCGACGGCCAGGGTGAGGGCCTCCAGCTGGGTGTCGGCGCGGGGTTCGGTGCTGGTGTCGTTCAGCAGGTCGAGCAGCTCGCGGGCGACGTCGAGCCGGGCGGCGGGGGCGTGCGTGGGCATGGGTGATCACCTCGGGAAGTCGGAGGCTCCGGGAGTGGGAAGCTCCGGGATTCGGAAGTGGACGGTCTCAGCGGGGATTTCGGCAGGGCTTCAGCGCGTGCCGGTGCGCGGGTTGCAGCGAGGCCTGCAGCGCGGGCTGCAGTGCGCGGAGGTGTACCTGTGGGAACTGCGAAGGCACGGGCGCCGCCGGAACGGGAAGCCGCCCGGCCCCGGGTCGGTCAGGCCCGCCCGGTAGAGGCCGTAGGCGATCCGGCGCTGCGCGGCCGCCGCCAGCTCGTCCCGCAGCGGGCCCGGGCGCAGGACCGCCTGCGGACCGAGCAGGTCCTCGACCACGGCCAGCGCCCCGGCGGTGTCACCGTGGTCCAACCGCTCGCGCACACCGACCAGTTCGGTCGGATCGCGGTGCGCCTGATCGACGGCCCGCAGACAGGGCAGCGGGGTGCCGGACAGCGCGGCCAGCAGCTCCTCGCGGCGCAGCTGGGCCGGGTCGTGGTCGAGCGGGGTCAGCACCCCGTTGACCACGGCGATCCGGTGCCGGGCGCCACGACATTCCACCAGCCTTTGCGCGGGCGGAGGTTGGAGCGTCCTGCCGGCCCGGTGCCCGGGCGTCAGCGCGGCCGCGACCAGCGGGTGCAGCCGGTCGGGATCGATCGCGCCGCTGCGCAGCAGGGCGAGGTCGGGCGGCAGCCAGGTCGCCGCGTCGGGCAGCAGGGGCAGCGCCCGGACGTTCCCGGTGGCCTCCGCCACGGGCTCGCCGGGCCTGAGCAGCAACCGCCGTCGACGCCCGAGCCGTACCACGACGGGCCCGGCGGGGAGTCCTTCGGCCTGCAGCAGCAGCTCGGCCTCGGCGGCCCACCGGTCGACGGCGCAGCGCGGTTCGGGTGCACCGAATTCCGGAGAGCATGGCGGACCTGATCCGGCGCGCGAGGCCAGCTCCCCGCTCCGGTCCGCGTCCCACAGGTGCCGGTGCAGGTCGTAGCGGAACCGGCGGCTGGGATGCGGGTGCGGATGCGGGGGCCCGCCGTCGTCGTAGCCGTCCCAGAGCGCGAGGCTGACGTGCTGCCCGTACGCCGCCCAGGCGGGTGGCGTACGGACCACCAGGGACACCGGCCGCTCGCCCGGGTAGCGGGCCAGCGCCATGGTGAGCCCCGGCCGCAGTAGCCCGTCGGGCGCGGTCCTGGGCAGGTGCCAGCGCAGCAAGTCCGGTGCCAGTCGGCGCAGATCGTCGCGCACCCGGTCGGCGAGCTGTTGCCCGTGGTCGCGCGCGACGTCCCGCAGCCGGAACTCGATGTCGACGTTGGCGGCGGCGCAGGCCCCACCCCAGTCGCCGACCAGGCGACGCGCGGTGGCGGTTTCGATCATGGAGGGCGGTACGGCGTACTCGCGTACGCGCCGCCAGAAGGAGAGCGGGGAGTCTTGCCCGTTCGCGGTGTGAGTGTTCATCAGCACTCACCTTGCGCGGACGGGACCTCCGATCTGTGATCAGCGAAAGTGGTCATCGCCGGGGAGCATAGCGTCCGCCGCCGCCATCCGCCACACCCGTTGGCCCGGCGACGGCCCGCCGGCGCTCAAGGACCGCTGGAGGGCAGGTCGAAGGAGCGGTTCGGGCCGACCGGGCCGACGCGACTGGTCGATCGCGTAGCAGCGCGAGCCGCCCACCGAGCGCCCTCGGCCGTACGCACTCGTTCTCGGTTGCGGTCAACCCGTTGTCCGGCTGGCCGATTTCATCCCCTTTCGTCCACTGGGCGGTCGCGGCACCGATGTGCCTCGACGCAGAATGGTCGGTACCCGGGACTTCCGATCGCAGGGGGCTGGCATGACCGTACAACCGTTTGGGCGCAAGGCAGTTGGAGGGGTCCGGGCCGCGATCGGCGCCCTCGCCGTCGCGCTGGTGACGGGCGTGGCGGTCGGGGTGCCGGCTGCACCGGCGGAGGCGGCCGGAAGCAAGGTCGTGTACCTGACCTTCGACGACGGCCCCAGCCCCGCCTATACGCCGCGGATCCTCTCGATCCTCGACCGCTACGGGGTGCACGCGACCTTCTTCGAGATCGGCGAGAACGTCGCGGCCCACCCCTCGCTCACTCAGCAGGTCGCCCGCCAGGGCCACAGCGTGCAGAACCACTCCTGGTCCCACCCGGACCTGCGCCGGCTCTCCGCCTCCTCCTTCAACGCCCAGGTGGGCAACACCGATCGGGCCATCCGCGCCCAGACCGGCCGCACCCCGAAGTGCCTGCGCCCCCCGTACGGCGCGGTCAACGCCACGGTGCGCTCCCGGGCGGCGGGGCTGGGCAAGCAGGTGGTGCTCTGGTCGGTCGACCCGGCGGACTGGTCCCGACCGGGGACGGGGGCGATCCAGTCGCGGGTGCTGAAGAACGTCCGCCCGGGCTCGGTGATCCTGCTGCACGACGGTGGCGGGGACCGCAGCCAGACCGCCGCCGCGCTGCCGACGATCCTGTCCACCCTCAAGGCGCGCGGCTACAGCTTCGGGATCCTGTGCTGACCTGGTGTGCGCGGCCGAGTTGGGGGCTGGTCGGGGATCTCGGGGGCGTCAGCCCTGCCCGTCGAGGACCAGCGCCCAGGCGAGGCACCCGAGCGCGGAGGTGCACAACAGGGCGCGCAGCACGTTGAAGCGCGCCCACCGCGCCTCGAAACGCCCGCGCACCGCCGCCGGATCGGTGATCTCCTTCGGCGCGCCGGCGGCCGCGAGCTCGTCGTTCAGCGGGATGTTGACCGACCGGGTGACCCCGATCGCCGCCACGTACAGCACCAGCGCGGCCACGGTCGCGGGCAGCGCGTCATGGCCGTCCGAGGGCAGGTGCAGGGCGACCGAGGCCGCCGTGGTGAGCAGGGCGCCGACGAAGCCGAGCACGAACCAGCCGTTCAGGATCGCCACGTTGACGCGCTGCATGACCTCGATGAACATCCGGTCCTCGACCCGGGCGAGCGCGGGCATCACCGAGCAGACGTAGGCGTAGAACAGTCCGGCGCTCAGTCCGCAGGTCACGGTGGCCGCCACCAGGACGAGTATGCGTGCCGTCTCCATCTTCGCGGCCCCTCTGTCTGTTCGGCGTCCGTCGGGTATCGGTCGTTTCCGTGGACCGATCATCGGGCATCAGGGCCGCCCGGGCCACCTCGATCGCTCAAGACCCTCTCGCATGACGAGTGGTCAAATCATGTCCTCGATATTCGCACTTGGCGGCACGGACACTCTGACGGGGCCCCTCGACGGCCCCAAGGCCCGCGGTGCGTCCCTGCCGCGCGCGCCCGAGTGTGGCGTCGCCTTCACCGCCCGCAAGGTGGGCTACGGCAACGCCATCGCCCTCTCCGCGGCCATCACGCGGGTGCGCGGCATCAGCCGGCCGCTTCGGTGGCGGCGATGGCCCGCCGCAGGGTCTGCCGGGCCTGGTCCAACTCGTCCGCGCGGCGGTCGAGTTCGGCGAGCTGGGTGCGCAGCTTGGTGAGCACGCCCGGGCAGGCGATCAGCGGGCCGTCGGGTTGGCCGCAGGGGAGGACCTGGCTGATCAGCCGGGTGGGCAGGCCCGCCGCCAGGAGGGCGCGGATCTGGCGGACGGTCTGTTCTGCGGACGGAGCGTAGTCGCGGTAGCCGTTGGGGAGGCGGGTCGAGACGAGCAGGCCGACTGACTCGTAGTACCGGATCAGGCGCTCGCTGGTGCCGGTGAGTCTGGCCAGCTGCCCGATCCGCATGATCGTTCTCTCCCCGTCCGGCTTGACCTTGTCACGGTGTCAGGGTTGAAGACTAGGTGTACTGACCACGGAGGTTGGTGACGGGGCTCACGGCCGGGTGATCTTGAAATGAGTGAGGG
>NZ_JBHVVI010000210.1:0-8402 GCF_042883685.1 Kitasatospora sp. NPDC058190 | reverse complement strand
GGTGTACTGACCACGGAGGTTGGTGACGGGGCTCACGGCCGGGTGATCTTGAAATGAGTGAGGGCCTTCTGGCTCGGTGTGGATTGCGACATCTGCACCAACGCCAGAAAGGCCCTCATGCCACACCGTAACGCACCGCTGACCGAGACCGGACGCCTGCGTCTGGCCCGCTGCGTGGTCGAGGACGGCTGGCCCCTGCGCAGGGCCGCCGAGCGCTTCCAGGTCTCGCCGACGACGGCCAAGCGCTGGGCGGACCGCTACCGCGTGCTCGGGGAGGCGGGCATGAGCGACCGGTCCAGCCGGCCGCACCACAGCCCTCGCCGGACCCCGACCCGCACCGAGCGCCGGATCATCAAGGTCCGTGTCCTGCGCCGCTGGGGACCGGCGCGCATCGCCTACCTCCTCGGCCTGAACCCTGCGACCGTGCACCGCGTGCTGACCCGCTACCGCCTCGCCCGCCTGGCCCACCTCGACCGGGCCACCGGCCGCGTGGTGCGACGCTACGAACGCGCCGCACCGGGCGAGTTGGTCCATGTCGACATCAAGAAGCTCGGCAACATCCCCGACGGCGGCGGCCACCAGGTCCTGGGCCGGCAGGCCGGCCGCAAGAACCGCTCCGGCGCGGGCTACAGCTACCTGCACAACGCCGTGGACGACCACTCCCGCCTGGCCTACAGCGAGATCCTGCCCGACGAGCGCAAAGAGACCGCCACCGCCTTCTGGGCCCGGGCGAACGACTTCTTCGCCCGGGCCGGGATCACCGTCCAGCGCGTGCTGACCGACAACGGCTCCTGCTACCGCTCCCGCACCTGGCGCGATGCCCTCGCAGCCGAGGGCATCGCGCACAAACGCACCCGGCCCTACCGGCCGCAGACCAACGGCAAGGTCGAACGCTTCAACCGCACCCTGCTCGACGAATGGGCCTACGCCAGGCCCTACCGCACCGAGCAGGAACGCCGCGACGCCTACCCCGCATGGCTCCACACCTACAATCACCACCGCGGACACACCGCACTCAGCGGCAAGCCACCCGCCAGCCGCGTCCCCAACCTCACGGGACAGAACAACTAGGGCACGGCGACGGGAGGTCGCCCCGAGGGACGGCACTGACCAGGAGAAACCGTTGATCATCGACGCACACGGCCACGTTCACGATCCGCTGCGCAGCCACCTCGCGCTGCTCGACGAGGCGGGGGTCGACCGCGCGGTGCTCTTCGGCACCCGGCCGCACCCGGAGCGGGCCGTCGACCTGGCGTCGTTCAAGCGGGAGATGAGCGTGCTGCACGCGACGATCAGCGGGCAGTCCGCCGGCGCCGACGCGCACGAGGCGGCGCTGCGGGAGCTGGAGGCGGCCTGCGCGGCGCACCCCGACCGGTTCATCGGGTTCGGCAAGGTGCGGCTGGACGTGGCGGCCGATCGGATCGCCGCGGAGGTGGAGCGGGACGTGGTAGCCCGAGGCTTCCGGGGCATCGGCGAGCTGACGCCGCCGCCGGACGGCGCGGGACTGATCGAGCCGGTCCTGCGCGCCTCCGCAGACCACGGCGGACTGCCGGTCGTGGTGCACGGGTTCGCGCCGAGCACCGCCGGTGACCTGGCGACGCTGGCCGGCCTCGCCCGCCGCCACCCGCGCGTCCCGGTCGTGATCAGCCAGCTCGGCGGGCTCAACTGGTTGACGGCCATCGAGCTGGCCCGGGAGACCCCGAACGTGTACCTGGAACTGTCGACGGCGAACGTCGTGTTCGCCGTCCGCCTGGCCATCCAGGAGGTGCCCGACCGTACGATCTTCGGCTCGGACGCCCCCTACGGCGACCCGGTCCTGACCCGCTCCCTCGTCGAGCGCGTCACCTCCTCCGGCGAGCTGCGCGACCGGGTCCTCGGCGGCACCTTCGCCGAACTGCTGGGCCTCTGAGCCGACTTGAGGAGCCGACGCGGAACTTGGTGATCCGACGCGGAACTTGAGGATCCGGCGCCGGGAACATCGCTCGCCCCCGACGGGGGTGGGGGCGAGCGGTCACCGTGCGGTGGTGGTGGCGGTGGTGACGGCCGTGCTCAGTCGGGGTACCGGTGCGCGACCAACGACTTCACTGTGCGCGCCACCTGCTCGAAGGGTTCGAGATCGCCGGCGGCCCGGCACAGCACGTGCGCGCCCTGCAGCAGCGTGATCAGGGTCGCGGCGAGGTCGCGGGCGGCGTCGGAGCCGAGCCCCGCGGCGGTCAGCCGCTCCGCGAGCTGGTCCATCCATGACGTGAACGCGGTCGACGCGACCCGGCGGAGCATCGTGTCATCGGCCTCCGCGCCCGCCCCGACCGTGACCGCCGCCACCGCGCACCCTCCGCCCGCCGCAGAGGCCGCGAGTACGGGCCTGACCAGTTCCAGGAAGGCCTCGACGACCTCCGGGGGCCCGTCGTCCACCGGCAGCGCGGCGAGGCGGGCGCGGACCTCGCAGCCGTTGCGTTCCGCGGCCTCGGCGACGAGTTGTGCCTTCCCGCCGGGGAAGTGGTGGTAGATCGCGCCGCGGGCTGCGCCGCTGCTCGCCAGGATGTCGGTGAACGACATGCCCGCCACGCCCCGGTGCTGGAGCGCCGTGACGGTCGCCTCGATCATGCGCTCGCGGGTCTCGCGGGCCAAGGTCGCCTCCGATCGTGAGCCTGGTGGTTGTGCGTGGTCGTTGTGCGTCGCGGTCGAGCGTCGTGATCGTGCCCGGCGGTCGTCCGGGCTGCGCCTTCGCGCCCCCTTGACTAGTACGCCCATCCTAGCCCAAGCTGGACTAGCTAGGACGTCCGTACTAGTCACTCCCAGGAGGGCCTCATGCCCATCACCGTCACCGCGCCGCGCGGCGTCCTCACCCCCGCCGGCGAGCGCGAGATCCTGCCGCAGTTGACCGTCGCCCTGACCGAGGCCAGCGGCCTCGCCGGAAACCCCGGTTTCACGTCGATGGTCGGCGGCACCGTCCACATCCTCGACCCGGAACACGTCTACGCCGGAGGTGCGAACCGCCCCGTCGTCATGGTCGAGCTGAAACTCCCCGACATCGGCCTCCCGACCGCCGAGGCCCGCGCCACGTTCATCCGGGCCGCCACGGACATCGTCGAACGCCTGACCGGCGACGGGCACCACAACAGCGACACGTGGATCAACATCCTGAACGCCCGGGACGGAGCCTGGGGCATCGGCGGGAAGGCCCTCACCAACGCCGACCTCGCCGCCGCCGTCACCGCCTGACCCACCGGTCGCACGGTCCGGTCGGCCCGGGAAACCCCGGACCGGCCGGACCGTGCCGCGGGTGTCATGATCTCGCTCGTGAGTGAGGTCATGAGTGTTCTGCGGCAGGAGCTCGATGCGGAGGAAGGGAGCTTCCTCCTTCGACTGCGGGGCGACCTGGAATGGGATCCCGTCGCCTTCACCCGCCTGGAGCGCCATGCGCGCGGCGTGCGAGCAACTCCAGGCAGATGAGAAGCTCGACCGCTGGATCGCCGAGGGGTTCTACGAAGTTGCGACCTGGGTTCCGTCCTGGACCTCACACGCAAACTTCCCGCGACCGGTGCCGGAAGAGGCCATTGTCGGTCGGGCCGCCTCAGTCCCGCGTTCGAACGCAAGCAGGGCCTCGCAGCCTCGCAGCCGATGCGGATCACCCGACCGCGGACCCGGTCGGGGCCCGCGATGCCTTCCGGCTTCCCATCGGACGGCTACCGCTCCGACTCCACCAGGTTCTTGAACTGCTCCAGGCCGCCCCGGACGGTGTTCTCGATCCGGTGGACCTGGGCCATGCCCCGCGGGCCGCCGAAGGCGTCATGGATGGACTCCGGCTCGTACTCCATCTGCACCTGCACCTGGCTGTGGTCTCGGTCCAGCGATCGCACCGACAGCGTGCCCTTCAGCTCCGGACTGCCCTGCGTCTCCCAGGCGAGGACCTGCTCGTTGCCACGGTCGGTGAGAACGGCATCGAACTCCCGGTGCACCTCGCCGGCCCGCACGTCCAGATGGGCACGGTCGCTGCTGGGTGCATAAGCACGTTCGACGCCGTCCATGAATGTCGAATACGCCTCGATGTCGTGCAGCCGACCCCAGACCTCCTGCGCGGGGGCGTCGATGGTGATCTGTTCCCTAAGCCTGCTCATCGCGAACCTCGCCTCCTGGCCCGGAACACCGGTCCTCTTGGGTTCTTCCAGCCTGCGCCGCCGACACATGCCCGGCAACCAGGGGCGGGAAGCGGCTCCGCGTGCGTCCGTGTCCCGACCATTGCGTCGGCCGGCGCGTCGAGCTGGTCGTGCAACGGCCAATGCCGGGTCACCGGGCGGGCCGCAGGGTCGGCGCCGGCCCGCTGTGTCATCCAGGGTCACGGTCTTGCGTGGCTCGAACCGCGACCCAACGGCAAAAAGATGCTCCCTTGGGCGAAGAACACCAACGTCCACATCTGCTTCACCCCGACGAACGTTGCCCGGGCGAACCCGATCGAGGCGTACCTCGGACCGCTGAGGCAGTTCACGATGGCGAACTCGAACCACCCGAACCACCCGGACCACCCGAACCACCCGGACCGGACCCGGCCCCTCCACGGCTACCTGCGGTGGTGCAACGCCGACGTCCGCCACCCGGACACGTCCTGACCGCCCCGCGGCGCGAACGTGCTCGCGTCCGTAGTGCGAAGGGTGGTGTCCGCTGGGGGTCTGTCCAGTGAACTGCTCCGTCCCGTAGCCGGCGGTAGCGCTGCGTAGTGATCGCTGGAGGAGGTCGTGCATCTGCCTCGTGATCCACTTGGCTCGTTTGTCGACGCCCTCGATGCGGCCGTTGCGGTACGGGAGGGTGAGTTCGGCGTCGACGGCGGCGAGGTCGAGTGCGAGGCCGTTTGTGAAGGAGTGCAGGTGGGGGAGGTCGGCGGCGCGAACCGTGGTGATCCAGTCGGTGGGCTTGGCGTCGTTGCCCGCTGCTGGGGTCGGCAGCTGCGCGAACTCGCCCGTGAGGAAGGCGAGTTCGACCATCTCGTGGCGGGCTTCGGTGAGTTCCCGCCGTAGTCGGGTCTCCTGGTCGCGCAAGTTCTCGGGGCGGGTGGGCCGGAGGTGGGCGAAACGCTGCGGGGTGGTGACCGGCTTGTCGCCCTCGGCGTGCCCCTGGGTGATGCAGCGGTAGAGCGGGTTGAGGCTCCCGGTGCAGCCCAGCTCCTTCATCTCCCGGAAGAGTTGGAGGACGGGGACGGCCGGGCCTTCCGCGCGGCGGGTGCGCAGGTGGTCACGGTGGCGGGCGACGAGCGTGGGCTTGAAGCGGGGTGAGCGGTGGTCGCCGGGGGGTGTGTCTTTTGTGTTGGGGGCCCGCCCCGCATCCTTTGGTGGGGGTGTGGGGCGGGTTGTGGGTGTGGTGGGGTTAGTTGAGGGCGTTGAGGGCGGCTTCGTAGTTCGGTTCGTCGGCGATTTCGGGGACGAGTTCGGTGTGGAGGACGGTGTCGTTCTCGTCGAGGACGATGACGGCGCGGGCGGTGAGGCCGGCGAGCGGGCCGTCGTTGATGGACACGCCGTAGGTGTCGTGGAAGTCGCGTCCGCGCAGGGTGGAGAGGGTTTTGACGTTGTCCAGGCCTTCGGCGCCGCAGAATCGGGTTTGCGCGAAGGGCAGGTCGGCGGAGATGCACAGCACGATGGTGTTCTCGAGCGCGCTGGCCTGGGCGTTGAAGGTGCGTACCGAGGTCGCGCAGGTCGGGGTGTCGATGCTGGGGAAGATGTTGAGGACCTTGCGCTGGCCGGCGAAGTCCTTCAGTGAGGTGTCCGTGAGTGTGGCGTCGACCAGGGTGAACGCGGGGGCCTGGCTGCCGGTGGCGGGCAGTGTGCCGCCGACCTGGACCGGGTTCCCCTTCAACGTGACCTGAGCCATGAAAAGCCTCCTACGGGCGGTATGCGGGTGACAACGTCGCTGATCCTACTGCCCGTCCCTGTTGCCGTATGCGTGGTGACCGGGGGTCGGACAGGGGCGCGGGGGCCGTACTTGTCGTTGCGGTCGCCTGGGTGCTGTCGCGGAATTCGTGCCTGAGCCCGAACGGCCTGTCGGGAACAGGCCGGTGGTCGGTGGTCGGCGGGCGGTCGTCGGCGTTGTGGGGGTGGGGGCTGGTTGCGTGGGTTCTGGCCGGGGGGGTTAGGCGTAGCGGTCGAAGAGGGCGTGTAGGTAGTTTTCCAGGCGGTTGGTCAGTGTGTCGGGGGTTAGGTCGGTGCGGCCGAGTTCGTGCCAGGGTGTGGCGACTTTCTGTGCGTCGGGGGCGAAGGCGAGGGCGTCCAGTAGTCGCCAGTACAGGTGGTCGGGGTCGTGTGTGGTGAGGTGTCCGCCGGCGTGTTGGTAGGCGTCGGCGAAGGCCATGCCGGTCTGGGGGCCGTGGAGGAGGGCCAGAGCGGTGGAGCAGTGGGCCACGTCCAGGTCGGCCGGGCCCCAGGAGGTTTCCACCCAGTCCACTACCGCGCTGACCGCCATTTCGGTTCCGGTGCCGGTGAACAGGACGTTGCCGGGGTGGTAGTCGCGGTGAAGGAGGCAGGAGCGGTGTTCGGGTGCTTCGCGGCGGATCGTGTCCACGGCTCGTTCCCATAGGGCGCCTTGGCCGGTGGTGGCGGGTATCTGGACCCGTTCCGGGGCCGTCCATGGCTGCCAGTTGCGTTCACGCCCGGTCTCGGGGACGTCGATGGCGTGTACCGCGGCCAGTTGTCCGGCCAGCAGTGTGAGGCGTCGCTGTACGTCTGTGTCCTGCCCGACCCGTACCTCGCCCGGTACGTGGGTCATCACCAGTGACGGATCGTCGCACCAGGTCCCCTGGGCGTCCACGGCCCGCAACGCGGGCGCCGGTACGGCGGTCGTCTCCAGCAGGCGCAGTACCCGTGCCTCCCTGGCCAGCAGGCCGGGTGCGTGGCGGCGGTAGAACGGTTTGACGAAGGAACGCAGTACCAGTGCGTACGGGGCGCCGGGGCCCTCGATGTCCAGGCGGCGCATTTGCGAGGTCCACCCGCCTTTCAGGGGTGTCACCCGCGCGATCCGCTCACCGGGCGCGAGCGCGCCCTCCACCCACCGGCGCGTGCCGACCCACCCCTGGACGTCGTCCTCGATCACGCACGGCAGCCTACGCCCCGCCTCGACCGGCCCACCCGCGGCCCCCGTGGCGGCGAAGTGGCGGCCCTGGTATCGGCGGGTCCGCGGCTCCCGTGGCGGTGGGTTCGTGGTCCTTTCGGTGGCGGGCCTGCGGGCTTTCGACGGCCGGTCCGCGGCTCCGTGACGGCCGACCGGCGGCTCTTTCGGTGACTGGCCTGACGTGTGGTCATGTCGGCGTGGGGCGTGCGGGATTCCCTTTGTTCCGGTTCGGGTGTGGTGTTTGACATCGGGTGTGGTCCGGGGTTTGGGTGGGGGTCGGGACTGTGTCTGTACTGGGTGCCGAGGGGGAGTTCGTTATGCCGAGGAAGGTTGTGTTCGAGGCCACTGGTGCGCCGGAGGTTCTTACTGTTCGTGAGGTGCCTGTGTCTCGGCCTGGGCCGGGTGAGTTGCGGATCAGGGTCGAGGCTCTGGGACTGAACCGGGCTGAGGTTCTCTATCGTGCCGGTGCCTATGTGGAGGCGCCGGTGTTTCCCGCGACTCCTGGTTATGAGGCGGCCGGCACGGTGGATGCGGTCGGTGAGGGCGTGACCGGTTTTCGTGTCGGTGACGCGGTCGATTCGGTTCCGGCTTTCTCGCAGAACGATTACGGCGTCTACGGTACGCATGCCGTTGTTCCGGCTCGGGCTGTCGTGCACCGTCCGGCGCGGTTGAGTGCTGTTCAGGGTGCCGCGACGTGGATGCCGTTCCTGACCGCTTACGGTGCTCTGGCGGAGGACGGTCATCTGCGGCCGGGTGATCATGTGTTGCTCACCGCGGCTGCTTCCAGCGTGGGGCTTGCGGCGATCAGTATCGCCCGGCGTGTGGGCGCGGTGCCGATCGCCACGACCCGGACCCCGGCGAAGCGGCGGCGGCTTCTGGAGGCCGGTGCCGCGCACGTGGTCGTCACGGGTGAGGAGGACCTGGTCGCCCGTGTTCTGGACATCACCAGGGGTGAGGGCGTGCGGACGGTCTTCGATGCCGTGGCCGGTCCGGGTGTGAACACCCTGGCCCGGGTGATCGCCCCTGGTGGGCGGCTGATCGTCTACGGCCGTCTGGACCCTGCCGACACTCCGATGCCCGGCCAGGCGACCTTCGCGCCCATCACGAGCCGCTTCTACACCGTCCACGAGGTCAGCCGTGACGCCGAGCGGCTGCGCCGTGCTCACGCTTTCGTCACCGCGGGCCTGGCCGATGCCACGTTCACTCCGGTCGTCGACCGTGTTTTCGTGGGCCTGGACGCCATGGTCGAGGCCCACCGTTATCTGGAGGCCGGCGCGCAGGTCGGCAAGATCGTCGTCACTGTCACCGAC
>NZ_JBHVVI010000209.1:0-8462 GCF_042883685.1 Kitasatospora sp. NPDC058190 | reverse complement strand
CGCTCGGCTGGGAAACCCCAGCCGAGCGCCTGCATAAACTGCTCGCGGCCTAATCAAACCAACCACGTGTTGCAACGACCCCTAGAAACCGCCTGTCGGCCGGGGGCTCTTCCGTGTTCCGGGAGCGCCGGCCTCAGCCGCCCGCGAGCGGCCCCGGGTCGGCGACGATGGCCCGCACCACGCCGACCGCCGCGCCCAGCAGCGGCCCGCGCCGGCCGAGCTTGGAGACCGTCAGCCGGTCCTCCGCCCAGGGCCGCACCGTCACCCGGGCGGTCAGCTCGCGGCGCATCGCCGGCAGCAGCCAGGGCGCCAGCCGGGCGTAGCCGCCGCCCAGCACCACCTCGGCCGGATCCAGCAGGTTGACCGCCCCGGCCGCCGCGATGCCGAGCGCCGAGCCGGCCCCGGCCAGCGCCGCCAGGGCCGGCCCGTCCCCGGCGCCGGCGCGTTCGGCCAGCAGGGTCACCCAGTCGCCGCGCGCACCGGTCAGCCCGGCCGCCCGCAGCACCGCCGCCTCGCCCGCGTACTGCTCCAGGCAGCCGTGCGCCCCGCAGGCGCAGCGCATCCCCTCCGGGTGGACGGGGACGTGGCCGAACTCGCCCGCGTAGCCGCGCGCGCCGCGCAGCAGCCGGCCGCCGACCACGATCGCCGCGCCGACCCCGGCCTCGGCGGAGATGTAGAGGAAGTCCTCCGGGCCCTCCTCCAACCACCGTTCGGCCAGTCCGCCGAGGTTGGCCTCGTTGTCCGCCTGGACCGACAGCTCGGCCAGGCGGTCCCCGGCGCCGCGCAGCGCCGGGCGCAGTTCGGGGGCCAGCGGGACGTCCTGCCAGCCGAGGTTGGCGGCCTTCTGGAGCACCCCGCCGGCGCCGACCGGTCCGGGCACGGCCAGGGTCAGTCCGGCCGGGCGCAGGCCCGACTCGGCGACGGCGGAGCGCACCAGCCGGGCGAGGTCGGCCATCACGGCGGCGGGCTGCCGGCCGCGGTTGACGACCTCCTGGCGCCGCCAGGCGCGGACCTCCCCGCGCAGGTCGACCACGCAGACGCCCAGGTGCCGGACGCCGATCTCGGCTCCGAGGCCGCCGGGCCCGAGCGGGTTGAGCCCGAGCGCGGTGCCGGGGCGGCCGACCTTGCCGCTGGGCGCGGCGGGGCCCTCCTCGACGACCAGGCCGGCGGAGATCAGCTGTTCGGCGAGCGAGGAGACCGCGGCCCTGGTCAGCCCGGTCTCGGTGGCCACCTCGGCGCGCGAGCGCGGGCCGCGCGCGATCACTCCGAGCACCAGGGCCAGGTTGGCCCGGCGCATCCCCTGCTGGCTGGCGGGCCCGGTCCGGACGCCGTCCGGCTCGCCGCGCATAATTCTCACCTCACGGTCTTACGAGACATCCCGTGGCATCTCGGGTGCAGCGTAACCCGGCCGCGCCCGCTCGGCGGGACCGGTGAAGACCCACCGCCGCACCGCCCAGAAGCGGAACAGCATCGCGACGAAGGTCCCGACGACCATCCCGCTGAGGAAGTCGGCGAACTCCTGGGTGAGCGGGTCGACGTACGGCTCGCGCAGGTCCAGGGCGTACCGGGAGAGCGCCAGCGGAACGTCGTTGACGCCGATCGCCACCGCGCTGACCAGGAAGAACAGCAGGGCCTCCCGCCCGCGTCCGTCGGTGCGGAAGGCCCAGCGCCGGTTGAGCACGTAGGAGACGGCGGTGGCGATCACCGTCGCCACCGTCAGCGCGGCCACCGGCTTGTGCTCCAGGACGGTGAACTTGAGCCCGAAGTCGATCACCACGGTGAGCACGAAGCAGCCGCCGCCGACCACCAGGAACTTCACCAGCCGGCGGTGCCGCAGCAGGAGCGGGCGCAGCCGGGCCGGCACCCGGGCCAGGACGCGCTGCGTGGGGGACGGCATCTCCGCAGTGTGGCACGCGCCGGGCCTGTCCGGCGGGCCCGGATGGATCCGCCGGACAGGCCCTGGCCGTCGGCCCTGGCGAGCGCTACGCCGCGGCGGCGACCAGCACCTCGGCCGGCTCCAGGGCCAGCTTCAGCACCTCCCGCACGTCCGACACCGGGTGGACGGTGAGCCGCTCCAGCACCTCGGCCGGGACGTCGTCCAGGTCGGCCTCGTTGCGCTTGGGGATGATCACCGTGGTGACCCCGGCCCGGTCGGCGGCGAGCAGCTTCTGCTTCACCCCGCCGATCGGCAGCACCCGCCCGGTCAGCGACACCTCGCCCGTCATCGCCACGTCGGTGCGCACCTTGCGGCCGGAGAGCAGCGAGGCCAGCGCCGTGGTCATGGTGATGCCGGCGCTCGGCCCGTCCTTGGGGACGGCCCCGGCCGGGACGTGCAGGTGGACGCCGCGGTCGCGCAGCGAGGTGACCGGCAGTTCCAGCTCGGCCCCGCGCGACCGCAGGAAGGAGAGTGCGATGTGCGCGGACTCCTTCATCACGTCGCCCAGCTGCCCGGTCAGCGTCAGCCCGGTGCCGCCGGTCTCGGCGTCGGCCAGCGAGGCCTCGATGTAGAGGACGTCGCCGCCGGCGCCGGTGACCGCGAGGCCGGTGGCCACGCCGGGGACGGCGGTGCGTCGCTCGGCGGGCTCCTGGGCGGACTCCGGCACGTGGTGCGGTCGGCCGATCAGGGCACGCAGGTCCTGCGCGCCGACCGTGGCGGGCAGCTCGCGCTCGCCCAGCTCGGCCTGTGCGGCGATCTTGCGCAGCACCCGGGCGATCGAGCGCTCCAGGGTGCGCACGCCTGCCTCCCGGGTGTACTCCCCGGCGAGCCTGCGCAGCGCCTCCTCGTCCACGCTGACCTGCCCGTCGCCCAGGCCGGCCTTCTCCAGCTGGCGCGGGAGCAGGTGGTCGCGGGCGATGACGACCTTCTCGTCCTCGGTGTAGCCGTCGAGCCGGACCAGCTCCATCCGGTCGAGCAGTGGCTCGGGGATGGCCTCCAGCACGTTGGCGGTGGCGAGGAAGACGACGTCGGAGAGGTCGAGCTCGACCTCCAGGTAGTGGTCCCGGAAGGTGTGGTTCTGCGCCGGGTCCAGCACCTCCAGCAGGGCGGCGGCCGGGTCGCCCCGGTAGTCGGAGCCAACCTTGTCGATCTCGTCGAGCAGGACGACCGGGTTCATCGAGCCGGCCTCCTTGATCGCCCGCACCAGCCGGCCGGGCAGCGCGCCGACGTAGGTGCGCCGGTGGCCGCGGATCTCGGCCTCGTCCCGGACGCCGCCGAGCGCGACCCGGACGAACGTGCGGCCCATGGCGCGGGCCACCGACTCCCCGAGCGACGTCTTTCCGACCCCGGGGGGCCCGACCAGGGCCAGCACCGCGCCACCCCGGCGGCCGCCGACCAGCCCGAGCCCCTGGTCGGCGCGGCGCTTGCGGACGGCCAGGTACTCGACGATCCGGTCCTTGACGTCGGTCAGCCCGGCGTGGTCGGCGTCCAGCACGGCGCGGGCACCGGAGATGTCGTACGCGTCCTCGGTGCGCTCGTTCCAGGGCAGTTCCAGGACGGTGTCCAGCCAGGTGCGGATCCACGAGCCCTCGGGGGACTGGTCGGACGCGCGCTCCAGCTTGTCCACCTCCTTGAGCGCCGCCTCCCGCACCTTCGCGGGCAGGTCGGCGGCCTCGACCCGGGCGCGGTAGTCGCCCTCCTCGTCGGCCGGGTCGCCGTTCAGCTCGGCCAGCTCCTTGCGGACGGCCTCCAGCTGCCGGCGGAGCAGGAACTCCTTCTGCTGCTTGGCCACGCCCTCCTCGACGTCCTTGCGGATGGTGTCGTTGACCTCCTCCTCGGCGAGGTGGTCGCGCAGCAGGGTCAGCGCGTACTCCAGGCGGGCGACCTGGTCGGCCTCCAGCAGCACCTTGAGCTTCTGCTCGGCGGTGACGAAGGGCGCGTAGCCGATGTTGTCGGCGAGTTCGCCGACGCCCTCGATCTGGGCCACCCGGTCGACGATCTGCCAGGCGCCGCGCTTGCGCAGCCACTGGGTGGACAGCGCCTTGTACTCCTTGACGAGCTCGGCGGCCCGCCCGGCCACCGGCGTGCCGACCGAGGACTCCCGGAACGGCGTGGTCTCCACCCAGAGGGCGGCGCCGGGGCCGGTGGTGCCGACCCCGATCCGGACCCGGCGCACGGCGCGCACCAGCGCCACCGGCTGCCCGGCGGTGTTGGGTCCGTCCGCCAGGCGGCCGACCTGCTCCACGGTGGCCAGCGTGCCGGCCGCCGCGTACGAGCCGTCCACCCGCGGGACCAGCAGGACCTGCGGCTTGCCGGAGCCGGTGACCGCGGCGCGGGCGGCCTCGACGGCGGCGCGCACCTCGGCGTCCTTCAGGTCCAGCGGCACGACCATGCCCGGGAGGACGACCTCGTCGTCGAGCGGCAGTACGGGCAGGGTGAGCGGAGTGGACGTCGATGCCATGATCTCTCCCCAGTCAGTGAACTTGAGTCGACCTGACTAAGGCCTGGCGCCCGCCGAATGTTCCCGGCGCTTTGTTCGCCATGAGCGAACGGGGAGGGCACGGGACGACCCGACGGACGGCACCGTCAAAAGCACGGGGAGAGGTCAGCCCGACGGGGGCGGCCGGTCGGTCAGCGCGCGGCGGACGGCCGCGCGCCGGCGCGCACCGCGGCGGGGGCCGACCCGGCCGCCGGGACCGTCGCCGAGCGTCGGCGCGGCCGGGGCGGGCGCCGCTCGGCCCCGCGCAGCCAGCGCCACAGCGCCACTCCGGCGAGCACCGCGGCCGGGTGCCCCACGGCCGTGACCACGTCCTTCTCGGTGGCGATCTGCTGGACGATCATCAACCCGGCGCCGCCCAGCGCCAGCAGCCGCCCGCGCCGGGGCAGCAGTCCGGCCACCGCGCCCAGGCAGGCGAGCACGCCGTAGCTGACCCCGATGTCCAGGTAGTCCATCGCCTCGGGCGCCATCCGCCCGCTCTCCACCGCGGTGATCACCACCCCCTGGGAGAGCAGCGTCGCGGAC
The DNA here is from genome assembly GCF_042883685.1 of Kitasatospora sp. NPDC058190. Classification (NCBI taxonomy): domain Bacteria; kingdom Bacillati; phylum Actinomycetota; class Actinomycetes; order Kitasatosporales; family Streptomycetaceae; genus Kitasatospora; species Kitasatospora sp. NPDC058190. The sequence continues at coordinate 3,504 of NZ_JBHVVI010000209.1, read as the reverse complement.
ACGTGCCCGACCGCGAACACCGCCGCCGCCCGGGCCGGTCCGACCCTGCGCTCCAGCGGCGCGAGGGTGAAGGCGAAGCCCCACAGGTACGGCATCCACACGTTCCCGGCGACCCAGAACCCACTCAGCACAAGAGCGCGCAAAGGATGCTGGAGCAGGTTGTGGCCGTCCGAACTGGAGGCCTCCTGCAGCCGCTGGACGAGTTCCGGATCGGCGAGCGTGGCGAAGGTCGTGGTGGCGCCCACCACGGCGAGATATCCGAGCGTGAAGGGGTTGCGCCGAGGTGTCGGAACCCGTTCCAGCAGCCACTCGAAGACGCCGGTGCGCAGCCCGTGGCGGAGCATTCCGTACGGCACCCGCGCGGCCGCGCTCCCGTCGGCGTCGCGCCGCACTCCAGCCATGCCGCCTCCGCTCCACGCCCGCAGCCATCGGTCCTCGCCGCAGCCCAACGTACCGGCGCGGGGCCCTGATTCCACCCGGCGGAGCGTTGTCGTGGCCACGGTACGTCGAGGTTCTGAGAGGCAGCTGAGAAAAGCCCGTGAAGACCATTGCGCCGAGGACCGGCCGGATTACCGGTATAGGTCCAGACCTTCTTCCGATTGACGCGTCAGTAGGGCCTCTGACCGGCGACTTGGCGTCAACTCGACTGCATACGTACCGTTACGCAGTGAAAATTCGCCGGGTAAGGTATCGGCCCGTGCCCACTCGTGCAGTGGGCCCGCGGGCGGCCGGACAGCCGGCCCACGGGCCGGAAACGTCCGGTCCACCTGCCGGAAAGCATCCGCTGTCCGTACGCTGCGATGTGCGCGGGAGACGTGGACGGGGAACCACCCGTCCTCCACTCTCCTGGGCGCGCGACGGGACGGCGGACCCGGCACAGTCCACGACGGAACAAGACTACGAGCGGAGCCCCGCCATCCCCACAGGTGGCCGGCCCGCAGCCCTGGGGGCGGTGGCGTGACCGTGACAGAAATTCAGCAGGACAACCACAACGCCGGTGGCACGGTGAGCAGCCAGCGCAGAGTGCTGGTGGTGGAGGACGAGCCCACGATCGCGGAGTCGATCGCGGCCCGGCTGGGCGCGGAGGGCTTCAAGGTCGCCGTGGCCCACGACGGTCCGGGCGCGGTGGACGGCTTCCACACCTGGCAGCCGGACCTGGTGGTCCTGGACATCATGCTGCCCGGCTTCGACGGCCTGGAGGTGTGCCGCCGGATCCAGGCGCAGCGTCCGGTGCCGGTGCTGATGCTGACCGCGCGCGACGACGAGACGGACCTGCTGGTCGGCCTCGGCGTCGGTGCCGACGACTACATGACCAAACCGTTCTCGATGCGCGAACTGGCCGCCCGGGTCAACGTGCTGCTGCGCCGCGTCGAGCGCGCCCAGCAGGCCGCCCGCACGCCCGCGCTCGGCAGCCTGCGCTTCGGCGAGCTGGAGATCGACCACGTGCAGCGCCGGGTCCGGCTGGCCTCGGGCGACGTCCACCTGACGCCGACCGAGTTCGACCTGCTCGCCTGCCTGGCCGCCCAGCCGCGCGCGGTGCTCACCCGCGAGCAGCTGCTGGCCGAGGTGTGGGACTGGACCGACGCGTCCGGCACCCGCACCGTCGACAGCCACGTCAAGGCACTGCGGCGCAAGATCGGCGCCAGCTGGATCCGTACCGTCCACGGCGTCGGCTACGCACTGGAGGCCCCGCTCTCCTGACGGCGGGAGCTTCGGGCGACGGGCCACCGGGGGGCCCGCGTCCCGAGACCGCCGTGCCACCACGCGGGGATCACAAGGGACCAATGACCTTTCCACAGCAACGCAACGGGGACGCCGACGGCGCGCGCCCGCAGACGCTGGCCGCCCGCGCCGCCCGCCGGGTCTGGGCCGACATCCGCCCGCTCGACCCGGTCCGCTCGATCAAGGGCAAGCTCGCCCTGCTGGTGATCGTCTCCGTGTTCCTGGCCACCGGGATGGTGGTCGTGGCGATCCGGTCCGAGACCCAGATCCGGATCATCATGGTCTTCTCCATGATCGCCTCGCTGCTGTTCATGCAGTTCCTCGCGCACGGGCTGACCGCCCCCCTGCGCGAGATGACGGACGCCGCCCGCTCGATGGCCTCCGGCGACTACAGCCGCCGGGTCGAGGTGAACTCGCGCGACGAGATCGGCGAGCTGGCGGCCGCCTTCAACGCCATGGCCGCCGACCTGCAGGCCGCCGACCAGCACCGCCGCGAGCTGGTCGCCAACGTCTCGCACGAGCTGCGCACGCCCATCGCCGCGCTGCGCGCCGTGCTGGAGAACGTGGTGGACGGCGTCGTCCAGCCCAATCCGGCGACCCTCGAGGCCGCGCTGGAGCAGACCGAGCGGCTCGGCCGCCTGGTCACCCACCTGCTGGACCTCTCCAAGATCGACGACGGCGTGGTCGACCTGGACGCCCGCCCCTTCGAGGTGCGCGAGTTCCTGGACGGCGTGCTGCGCGGGGTCACCGTGGACGGCGCGACGGCCGGCGGCGCCTTCTCCAGACGCGGCGACGTCCGGCTGGCCCTGGAGGTCAACCCGGCCGGCCTGACCGCCGTGGCGGACCCGGAACGCCTCCACCAGGTGGTCGCCAACCTGGTCGACAACGCCTGCAAGCACTCCCCTCCCGGCGGCACGGTGACCGTGCGCGCCCGGCCCGAGGGCGAGGAGGGCGGCCTGCTGCTGGAGGTCCAGGACGAGGGCCCCGGCATCCCGCCGGCCGACCGCACCCGGGTCTTCGAGCGGTTCAGCCGCAGCGGCACCGCCACCGCCTCCGGAGCGGGCGCGGACGGCGGCACCGGGCTGGGCCTGGCCATCGCCCGGTGGGCGGTGGACCTGCACGGCGGGCGGATCGCCGTGGCCGAGTCCCCGAGCGGCTGCCGGATCGAGGTCCGGCTGCCCGGGCAGCGCTGAGCGGGCCGGGACATTTGTCACAGATCCGACACAGACGCACACGAAGGTCATCGGACGATCTGGCTGAGTTTTTGTCCGGTTTCGCCCTCATATGGGGGGCGGACGGGCCCGATCGGTTCCCCTCAGATACGGCTTTCTAACGTACTTTTTCAGCCAATCTGCAGGTCAGGACTGTGATCTGGGCGACGCCTGGGGCCCGGGGACTGCGCGATCACTGGTCAGGGGCGTAGCCTTAATCCCCGCTGTCCAAACATCCCAAAAGGAAGCGGAAGAGGGCGGTTGCCGCCGTGTCGCCACATCCTGAAACCCCCAGCTCGGCAAGCTCCACTGGCTTTGGTCCCAATGAGTGGCTCGTCGATGAGATCTACCAGCAGTACCTCCAGGACCCGAACTCGGTCGACCGAGCCTGGTGGGACTTTTTCGCCGACTACAAGCCCGGTACCGAGGTGACCCCAGTGACCCAGGCCGCGACCCAGGCCGGCCCCACGCCGACCCCTGCCGCTGCCCCCGCGCCCGCCGCTGCTGCTGCTCCGGCCGCGCCCGCCGCCCCGGCGGCTCCGGCCGCGCCCGCCGCCCCGGCGGCTCCGGC
>NZ_JBHVVI010000208.1:0-8702 GCF_042883685.1 Kitasatospora sp. NPDC058190 | reverse complement strand
GGCGGGACCACCACCGGGTGGTGGTCCCGCCACGGCCGACGGCGCATCCACTAGGAGCGGTAGCGGAAGCGGATCCGGCCGCGGGTGAGGTCGTAGGGGCTGAGCTCCACGAGCACCCGGTCGTGCGGGAGGATCTTGATGTGGTTCTTCCGGACCTTCCCACTGATGTGGGCGAGCACGATGTGCCCGTTCGGGAGTTCCACCTTGAAGTTGGCGTTGCGAAGGCACTCGACGACGATGCCCTCAACCTCTATGCCGTTGGCTGTCTTGGCCATGGCTCTCACCTCTTCGTTCTCTTTGTTCGTGTGACGCTGTGGTCGGTTCGGAAAAGCGTGGCGGGCGTGACGGGGCGCCGCAAGACGCCGTGGGGCGTCAACGGCGCACGAGCTCCAGGGCGCTGTTCACGCGCCGGGCGCCTATGCCCTCGAAGAGGGCGGTGGCGACCGCGTTGGACTCCGCGACCTCGGCCCAGACCGAGGTCGTACCGGAGCGGTGCAGCGCGTCCAGCGTGTCGGCCAGCAGCGCCCGCGCGATGCCGTGTCGCTGCACGGCGGCCCGGACGGCGATCAGCCCGATCCGCGGCTGCCGGGTCAGCGGCGCCACCCGGAGCAGCCCGACGTACCGGCCGGCCTGCCGGGCCACCGCGTACTTCGACAGGTCGACCACCGTGATCCCCGCCGGGCGCGGCAGCACCTGGGCGGGCACCGCCGCCCAGCCGACGCCGGCCTCGATCTCGGTGTGCAGGACCTGGTCCAGGGCGCGCAGCGGCGCCTCCTCCGCCTGCCCGACGGGCACGATCACCACACCCGCCGGAGGCCGCACCGCGCCGAGCCCGGTGACGTGCGGATCGGTGGGTACGAGATAGCCCCACTCGCGGCGCACGGTCGCGAAGCCGGCCCGCTGCCAGGCGGACACCGAGTCGTGATCGGGCTCGTCCGCCACGGCGTGCAGCGGCGCCGGCAGGTCCGCCGACATCGCCTCGGCGATGCGGTCGAACACGGCGCCGTGCCATGCGTCGATGCTGACGAAGAGCCGGCCGTCGGGCCGGAGGGAAGCATCACCGCGGCCGACCACCTGGTCGCCTTCCACGGCGTGCCACTCCGCGTCCGACACCCGCATGACCGCGATCTCGTGGTTGCCGGTGCCCGGGATGGAATCAGAAACGTTCATGGCGTTGCCTTTCGAGAGTGCCTGTTCGAGGCGCTCCCGGGCGACACCTGAGGTCAATCGCCCGCCGTGACGGAAAGGGGGAGCACCCACACGGATACGGCCTTCATGGGTCTCACCTCCTCGCGTTGTCTCACGGCTGCGCAGACAGTAACAGCCGCCGGCACGCCCGCCCAACCCATTTGTCGAGCCACGGGAGCACAGTGGACCGCGCGTACGGCGTCGCCAGGTTCGGCTTCCCGTTGCCCCGGATGCGGAACCCGTTGCGGGTGAACCGCGACGACTGCCGGTTGCCCTCGTGGATTTGGAGCGGGGCAGCCCGACCGGACGCTCCGCGCGCTTGCCCGACACCGAATCGGAGAAGTTCCGGCACGCGGTGTCCAGGTCCCGAAGAGACTGGATCAGCGGGTCCACACCGACAGAAGATGCACGAGATCAACCTACCGAAGGCCACTGACAACGCCCCCGTCCAGACCTCCCGAGACCGCTCCGCCGCTTCGCGGCTCCGGTCCAAGGACCCCCGTCTCCCCTGACTGAAGCCAGGGCCGTCCTGAGAGAACAAGGTGATGGCGCCATGAACGACCTTCCCCCGCACCTCCTGGTGTTGGTCCTGACCGCCGCTCTGGCGCTCTTCGTGGTCCTGGCAGCGCGCCGACGGCGCCGCCTCGAGCGCGAGGCGCTGGCCGCGAAGTGGGTCTGGCTGCTCCGGAAACAGGAAGCCCGCCAATCGACCGGAGCCCGGCTGCTCCAGGTGCTGAGTGTCCATCAGCGGGTGCGGCGGGGGTCGAAGGCCAGCATCCGGTGGTGCGCGGGCGGGGCCGTGCAGGACGCGTGGTTCGACGACTGGCACGTGCCCCCGGGGGCCTTCGTTCTGGTGACGGGCAACGTGGGCCGGGGACCGCACAACCGGATCCGGAACGTGCTGTACGTCGAACCCGGGCACGTGCACGGCTGGGTGCCCGCTTCGGCACCGAAGGCCTGGCACCGGCAGCAGGCCCTCCGCGCACCGCTGCTGGGGCGGTGGTGAGGTCAACCGGGAACGCGGCACACCGGTCACCCGATCGGGGCCGGTTCTCCCGAGCCCGACGCGGCTGTTCGGCCCAGGCCGGTGAGGCTCTCCCGCGCCACGAAGCGGCGGGTGCTCAGCCCCAGGGCGGCCTGCCCGTCCCCTCCGCCCACCGTGCGGGCGTCCGACGGCCGAACACCTCTCGCCGCCGGCCCGCCTGTTCATCAATCGAGTGGCCCCGGGGGCGCCCATGGCGTTAACCTCGGAGACATGGACGTCATGGACCGAAGCATCACCGCAGCCGCGCGAGCGACCAGCTCGCCGGTTGCCGCCGCCTGACGTACGTCCTCCCCCTCGGCGACCGGAAACGGTCCGCCGGTGGTGGCTTCGAGGCGATTCCCTCCTCGGTTCCGTTGATCGCGTGGACTCGTTGTCCGGTGCCTCCTCCCCTGGCACACACGCGAAGGAGCCACCCCCGTGAACACCGACCAGCTCGTCCGTACCTTCATCGAGTACTTCGAGGAGCGCGGCCACCGCCGGATCACCGGCTCGACCCTGCTGCCCCCGCCCGGCGACCCGGTGCTGTTCACCACCTCGGGCATGCACCCGCTCACTCCCTATCTGGAGGGGCGCCCGCACCCCCTCGGCAGGCGGCTGGTCAACGTGCAGCGTTGCCTGCGCACCACCGACCTCGACGAGGTCGGCGACCGCACCCACCTCACCGTCTTCGAGATGCTCGGCACCTGGTCGCTCGGCGACTACGAGGGCCCGCAGAGCCTCGACTGGGGCTACGGACTGCTCACCGACGGGTTCGGTGTCGATCCCGGCCGGCTCCACGTCACCGTCTTCGGCGGAGACGACCGGGTCGGCCCGGACACCGCCTCCCTGGAGCTGTGGCAGGACCGCGGGGTCCCGGTCGAGCTCACCACCGAGGACAACTGGTGGTCCAACGGACCGACCGGCCCGTGCGGCCCCGACTCGGAGATCTTCCTGTGGACCGGTGACACCCCGCCGGAGTCGACGCCCACGCGGGACGACCGCTGGGTCGAGGTGTGGAACCACGTGATGATGCGCCACCGGCGGCTCGACGACGGTTCCCTCGTCCCGCTCCCCCAGCGCAACATCGACACCGGCCTCGGCCTGGAACGGCTCTCCTCGTTGCTGCAGGGCCGGTCGTCGGTCTTCGAGTGCGACGTCTTCGACCCCTGGCGCCGCCTCGTACCGACCCTGTGGCAGCTGGACGAATCGTCACTGCGTCTGGTCTGCGACCACCTGCGCTCGGCCGTCGTCGTCATCGGCGACGGCGTGCGCCCGTCCAACACCGGCCGCGGCTACGTGCTGCGCCGCCTGGTGCGCCGGGTGCTCACCGTGCTCCGTCGGGACGACCCGCGGCGCGGGCTCGGGGACCTGCCGGACGAGCTGGTGCGGCACACCCTGGACCGCTTCCGCCAGGACGTGGGCTCGGAGGTGGTCCGCCAGGTGCTGCTCGACGAGGAGCGCCGGTTCGGCCGCCTCCTGGAACGCGGCCGACAGGTGCTGTCCCGGCCCCGGTTCCGCGGCCCGCTCAGCGAGGACGACCTCCACTACCTCCACGACACCCACGGCCTACCGCGCGACCTCGTCCTGAACCTGCGCTCGCAGTGAGGGCGGAGCCGTGCCGAGGCTGAGGGAACAGCTGTGCCGCGAGGCCGTGAACGGTCATGAAGCACACGCGACGGCCTGCCGCTGACGGGCCGGACGGCTCAGCGGTACCAGGTGCGGATCGCCGCCGCGGTCTCGCGGACGTCGGCGTTGCCGGCCCGGATGCGGGTGGCGAGGGCGACGGCCTGTTCGGGTCCGGCGGTGACGATGACGCCGGAGGCGCTGAGGTAGGAGGCAGCGACCACGGCGGCGAAGTGCTCGTTGCCGGACTCCAGCGCCGGGACACGGATCAGCTGGTGCATCAGCGCGGCGGCGCGCTGGTGGACGGCCTCGTACACGGGGACGTCCATGACGGAGTCGGCGTGCCGGGCGACGGCGGCGGCCAGGGATCCGTAGTCGGTGATGTCCGGGTCGCCCGGCAGGCACTCGTGGGCGATGTCGAGCAGCCAGGCCCGGTCGATCCGGAGGATCACGCGGCGCCCGCCCCGGGCACGGGGACGCACCGCGCGCGCTCGTCGCGGGCGCGGTGCACGGCGTCGTCCGGTCGCACGGGAAGCTGGTTCACGGTCGCGAGCGTAGCGAGGTGTAGCAGGCGCTAGCAAAGCTCGGTGGATCCGCACCCGACCGGTGCGCGGACTGTGTCAGAATCCGCGTCGGTACCATCCGGCACGGTTCGACCCGCCTGGACGGACCGGGCGGACCGACCCTACCGAAGTCGGCTGAACTCAACTGACTTCAGCCGACCAATCGGATCAGAACCACTCGGGCCGGCAGTCCCCCGCCGTCCGGTCCAGGCTGTCGAGCAGGTCGAACTGGGAGCCGGTCTTGGGGAGTTCCACACGGAAGAAGTACCGGGCGGCCTGTCGCTTGCCCTCGTGGAAGGCGTCCGTGCCGTCGCCCAGGGCGAGGTACTGCTCCAGCCAGATCCAGGCCAGCACCACGTGGCCGACCGCCTCCAGGTAGGTGGAGGCGTTGGCCAGCGCGGTCGCCGGGTCCCCGGTCGACCAGAGCGCGGCGGTGGTCCGCCCGATCCGGGCGGCCGCCTGCTGCAACGCGGCGGCCAGTTCGGCCGCCTCGCCGCCGAGCCGAGCGGCCCGCACGGCGGTCGCCGCGAGGGTGTCCAGGAGCAGCTTCAGCCCCGCGCCGCCGTCCATCACGACCTTGCGGCCGAGCAGGTCCAGGCCGTGGATGCCGTGGGTGCCCTCGTGGATGGGGTTGAGCCGGTTGTCGCGGTAGAACTGCTCGACGTTGTACTCGCGGGTGTAGCCGTAGCCGCCGTGCACCTGGATGGCGAGGTCGTTGGCGGCCAGGCACCACTGCGAGGGCCAGCTCTTGGCGATCGGGGTGAGGACGTCCAGCAGCAACTTCGCCCGGGCCCGGGCGGGCTCCTGCTCGGCTGTGGCCTCCTCGTCCAGCAGGTGGCTGCAGTACAGGCCGAGGGCGAGGGCGCCCTCCACGTAGCTCTTCTGCGCCAGCAGCATCCGGCGCACGTCGGCGTGCTCGATGATCGGCACCTGCGGGGCGTTCGGGTCCTTGGCCGCGAGCGGACGGCCCTGGGGGCGGGTGCGGGCGTAGTCGAGGGCGTGCAGGTAACCGGTGTAGCCGAGCGCGGTGGCGCCCTGGCCGACCCCGATCCGGGCCTCGTTCATCATGTGGAACATGTAGGCGAGGCCGTGGTGGGCCTCGCCGACCAGGTGGCCCACCGCGCCCGGGGCGCCGCCCGGAGTGTGCTTGCCCTCGCCGAAGTTGAGCATCGTGTTGGTGGTGCCGCGGTAGCCCATCTTGTGGTTGAGGCCGGCCGGCACCACGTCGTTGCGCTCCCCCAGGGTGCCGTCCTGCCGGACCAGGAACTTGGGCACGATGAACAGCGAGATGCCCTTCACGCCCGCCGGGCCGCCGGGGATCTTCGCCAGCACCAGGTGGACGATGTTCTCGCTCAGCTCGTGGTCGCCGCCGGAGATCCACATCTTGGTGCCGCTGATCCGGTACGTGCCGTCGTCCTGCGGCACCGCCTTGGTGGTGATGTCGGCGAGCGAGGAGCCGGCCTGGGGCTCCGACAGACACATGGTGCCGAAGAAGCGGCCCTCGACCATCGGGCGGACGTAGGTGTCGACCTGCTCCGGACTGCCGTGCTCCAGCAGCAGGTTGGCGTTGCCGACGGTGAGCAGCGGGTAGGAGGCGGTGGCGATGTTGGCGGCCTGGAACCAGACCCGGCAGGCGTTGGCGACCACGACCGGCAGCTGCTGGCCGCCGATGTCGTAGTCCATGGCGGCGCCGACCAGTCCGGCCTCGGCGAAGACCTTCAGCGCCTCCTTGACCTCCGGGATGACGTGCACCCGCTCGCCGTCGAAGCGGGGCTCCTCGGCGTCGTTCTTCTTGTTGTGGGTGGCGAAGTTCCGGGTCGCGATGGCCTCGCTGAGCTCCAGCACGGCGTCGAAGGTGTCCCGGTCGTGGTCGGCGTAACGGGGGCGGCAGGTCAGTGCCGTGACGTTCAGCCAGTCGTGCAGCAGGAATTCGAGGTCGCGACGGGAGAGCAGCAGGGAGTCCAAGGTGAGGCATCCGATCGGGGAGGCTGGCGGGAACGGGGGCAACAGGAACGGGCAGGGCGGTGCGGGAGGGTCGGCAGGAGCAGGGCCGGGCCGCGGAGGTGTTCCCCCGCCGCCCGTCATGCCACCACCACACCCCGGTCGCTGTCGAGAGGGGTGATCCGCTCGGGCGCGTGACAGTGTGATCCGGTACACACCGACCCGCGGGCCCGAACCGGTTGACGCCCGGGCCATCCTGCTCCAGCCTTTGGATCTAAGCAAGCGCTTAGTCACTTCAAAGGGGAGCTCATGGCCGGAGTCGACATCGCCGCCGTGGACGCCGTGGACGCCGTGGTCTTCGACTACGGCGGCGTCCTCACCGGGCCGGTCCGCGAGTCGATCGCGGCCTGGCTCGAGGCCGACGGCATCGAGCCGGCCTCCTTCTCCCGCACGCTCAAGGCCTGGCTGTCCCGCGACGCCGAGCAGGGCACGCCCGTCCACCGGTTGGAGACCGGCGAGTTGACGGTCGAGCAGTTCGACACCCTGCTCGCCGCCGAGCTGACCACGGTCGACGGCCGCCCCGTCGACCCGGTCGGCGTACTGGACCGACTCTTCGCCGGGATGCGGCCCGACCCCGCGATGTTCGAGCTGGTCGGCGAACTGCGCGGGCTCGGGATCCGGGTGGCCCTGCTCTCCAACAGCTGGGGCAACACCTACCCCCGCGCGCTGATCGACGGGCTCCTGGAGCCCGTCGTGATCTCCGGCGAGGTCGGCCTGCGCAAGCCGCTGGCGCCGATCTACCGGCTCACCCTGGACCTGCTCGGCCTCCCCGCCGGGCGGGTCCTGTTCGTGGACGACGCCGAACCGAACGTGCTGGGCGCCCGCGCGGTCGGCATGCGCGCCCTGCTGCACACCGACGCCACCACCACCCGGGCCGCGCTGGCCGAGCTGGTCCCCGGCCTGCGCCCCGCCCCTGAACCACAATCCACCGCCACCACCGAGGAATTGGCCATGAGCACCACCACCCGCACCGCCGTCGTCACGGGTGCGGCCCGAGGCATCGGAGCCGGCGTCGCCAAGCGGCTGGCCGCGGACGGCTTCGCCGTCGCCGTCATCGACCTGGACGAGGCGGCCTGCGAGCCGGTCGTCCAGGAGATCGAGGCCGCCGGGGGCCGGGCGCTCGCCGTCGGCGCCGACGTGAGCGACGAGCAGAGCGTGCAGGCCGCCGTGGAGCGGATCGCCGCCGAACTGGGCGAGCCCACCGTGCTGGTGAACAACGCCGGCATCATCCGCGACAACCTGCTGTTCAAGATGACCCCCGGCGAGTGGGACGCGGTCATGAACGTCCACCTGCGCGGCTCGTTCCTGATGACCCGGGCCGTCCAGGGCTACATGACCAAGGCGGGTTGGGGGCGGATCGTCAACCTCTCCAGCACCTCGGCGCTCGGCAACCGCGGCCAGGCCAACTACGCGGCGGCGAAGGCCGGGATCCAGGGCTTCACCAAGACCCTCGCCATCGAGCTCGGCAAGTTCGGCGTCACGGCGAACGCCATCGCCCCGGGCTTCATCGAGACCGAGATGACCGCCGAGACCGCCCGCCGGATCGGCATCGGCTTCGAGGAGTTCAAGGCCGCCGCGGCCGCCGAGATCCCGGTCGCCCGCACCGGCAAGCCCGCGGACATCGCCCACGCGGCCTCGTTCTTCGCCAGCGAGGGCGCCGGGTTCGTCTCCGGCCAGGTCCTGTACGTCGCCGGCGGCCCGAAGTCCTGAGCCCGGAAGTCCTGAGCGGAGAGCGAGAAGAGACGATGAAGGTCTTCCAGGGCATCGAGGAACTGCAGCGGGCGGTCGGCACCCACCTCGGGCACTCCGGCTGGCACACCATCGGGCAGCGGCAGATCGACACGTTCGCCGACGCGACCGGCGACCACCAGTGGATCCACGTCGACGCCGACAAGGCGGCCAGGAGCCCTTTCGGCAGCACCATCGCGCACGGCTACCTGACGCTGTCGCTGGTGCCGATGCTGGTGGGCGAGGTGTACCGGGTCGAAGGGGTGCGGATGGGCGTCAACTACGGCGCCAACAAGCTCCGTTTCCCGTCGCCGGTGCCCGTGGACTCCAAGGTGCGCGCCGGCGTCGAGCTGCTGTCCCTGGCGCCCGGCGGCGGTGGCCACCAGGCCACGGTCAAGGTCACCATCGAGCGCGAGGGCGGCGACAAGCCGGTCTGCGTCGTGGAGACCCTCACCGTCCTGGTGCCCTGACGGACGGAAGCCGATCGCGGGCCGGAGCGGCACCGCCCCACCGGCAGGGGCGGCCCCCCACCCCCGGCACGGTCGGGGGCCGCCCCCCAGGGGGCGACCGGCCAG
>NZ_JBHVVI010000207.1:3173-8731 GCF_042883685.1 Kitasatospora sp. NPDC058190 | reverse complement strand
GGCGTGGTTGTGGTAGCGGAAGTCGTCCTCCAGCCACAGCACACGGAACCCGAGGTCGGCGAAGCGCGCGTAGTGGGCGGTGATCCAGGCACGGAAGCGTGGGCAGGCGAGCGACGCCTGGGCCGTGGCCACCGTTCCGTCCGGTCCGACCATGGGGGTGAAGCCGAGGCGGTCGGCCCGGCCCCGGTCGGCGTGGCCGGCGGTGACCCAGGGATTGAGACTGACGTCGAGCCCGGCCTCGCGCAGGATCGTGACGGCCGTCGCCGCGGTGTCGTACAGGCGGTCCTCGGCCTCACCCGTGGGGTGGCCGGTGTACAACTCCTCGGCTCCGAGCAGCAGGACGACCTCGTCGACACCCGACTCCCGGCAGAACGAGGCGAGTTCGGCGGCGCGTTCGGCGGCGTCCGGGGTGGGGTGGAGCTGGAACCGCAGGTGGTACCGGGCGGGCACGCCGGGCCTCCTCATTTGACGCTGCCGGCGGTGAGGCCGGCGCGCCAGAAGCGTTGCAGGGACAGGAACAGGACGACCAGGGGTATCGCGGAGACCATGGCGGCGGTGACCACGATGTTGAGCGGCGGCGCGCCGGGGCCGATCGCCCGCTGGGCCTGCCAGCCGACGACCCCGACGGTGACCGGCTGGAGGTGGTCGTTGGCCAGCATCAGCACGGGCAGCAGGTAGTTGGTCCAGATGGAGACGAACTGGAACAGGAAGATCGTGACCAGCGCCGGGGACATCACCCGCAGCGCGATGGTGGCGAAGATCCGGAACTCCCCGGCGCCGTCGATCCGCCCGGCCTCGATGAGCTCGTCGGGCACGGAGGCGGCGGCGTAGATCCGGGCCAGGTAGACCCCGAACGGGCTGACCGAGCTGGGCAGCAGGACCGCCCAGTAGGAGTTCACCAGGTGCAGCTGGGAGAACATCAGGTAGAGCGGCACGGCCAGCAGCGGCTGCGGGACGAGCACCGCCGCGAGGACGCCGTTGAACGTCAGCTCCCGCCCGCGGAAGCGGTACTTGGCCAGCGCGTAGCCCGCCATCGCCGAGATCAGGGTGCTGACGCCCGCGCCGCCCACCGCGTAGAGGGCGCTGTTGCCCAGCCACTGCCAGTAGATGCCGTCCTGGCGGGTGAACACGTCCCGCAGGTTGTCGAAGAGGGCGAAGTCGCCGAACCAGAAGCCGTTTCCGGAGAACAGGCCGCTGCTGGTCTTGGTCGAGGCGACCAGCAGCCACCACACCGGGGCGAGGAAGTAGACCGAGGCGATCAGCAGCACGCCGAGCGTGAGCCAGCGGGAGGCCGTGTACCGGGCCGCGCGGGTGGTGTTCACAGGGCGGCTCCGCGGCGCTGGACGAGCTTGAGGAAGCCGAAGGACAGCACGAACGCCAGCAGCGCGAGCACGACGGACTCGGTCGCGGCGATGTTGAAGTTGTTGGCGTCCACGGCGTTGTAGGCGGCGTAGATGGGGGTGTAGGTGCTGCTGAGGTTGGGGGCGACGTTGTGCAGGATCGCCGGCTCGTTGTAGAGCTGGGCGGTGCCGATGATGGAGAACACCGTGGTCAGCACCAGGGCCGGGCGGATCATCGGCACCTTGATGCGCCAGGCGATCCCGAAGGCCGAGCAGCCGTCCATCGTGGCCGCCTCGCTGAGCTCCGCCGGGACGGCCTGCAGCGCGGAGTAGATGATCAGCATGTTGTAGCCGGTCCAGCCCCAGGTCAGCATGTTGCCGATGGTCGGGCCGAGCATGCCGTCGGAGGTCAGGTTCAGGTGCAGGCCCAGGTGCTGGGCGGCGGCGGTGACCGGGCTCAGGCCGGGGGCGACCAGGTACGACCACATGATCGCGCCGACCACGCCGGGGAGGGCGTAGGGCAGGAAGAAGGCCAGCCGGAAGAACCTCTTGAACATGGTCGACTTCGCATCCAGCAGCAGTGCCAGGACCAACGCCAGCAGCAGCATCAGCGGCACCTGGACCACGCCGATCAGCAGCACCCGCAGCAGCGAGCCGCGGAACTGCGGATCGCCCAGCGCGGTGGCGTAGTTGCCGAGGCCGGCGAAGGCCTGGGTGGGTGCCGAGAGGCCGAGGCCGGATCGGTGCATCCGGAACAGGCTCTGGTAGACGGTGTAGCCGATCGGCGCCAGGTACAGAGCTGTGAACAGCAGCAGGAACGGAACCAGGAACAGTGCGACGGTCCGGGCCGGGCCGCGGCGGCGCCGAGCCGGCCGGGCGGCCGGGTCCTGCGGTGCTGTCCGCCCGGCGAGGGCGGTGGTCATGGGTTTCGTCTCTCCTTGATCGGGCCGGACTGCCCCGGCCTGACCGGTCCGTTGCCGCCGGGCGGCGGGCGGCGCGGGACCGGTCGGTGCTCGGCCCCGCACCGGTGGTGGTCGGGGTGGTGCGGGGCCGGTCGGTGGGTGGCCCCGCACCCGCGGGGGATGGCGCGGGACCGGTCGGTGGGGCGTCAGCCGGCGACGGCGAGGCCCTGCTGCTTCATGCCGGCCACGGTCTTGCCCTGCACGTCGGCGAGCACGTTCGGCAACGTGGCGCCGCCGGTGCCCGCCTTGCCGAGCCCGTCGCCGAGGTCGGTGGAGGTCTGGGTCATGGTGGGGCCCCACTGCCAGGTGGTGGTGATGTGGGCGGTCTCGGCCTTGAAGACGTCGTAGATGGTCTGGCCGCCGTAGAACGCGTCGGGCTGGGTGAGCGCCGGGTTGGACAGGCCCGAGGTGGCGGCGGGGTAGATGCCGGTGACCTTGATCAGGTTGCCGACGCTGTCCGCGTCGGTGCTCATCCAGGTGGCGAACTCGGCGGCCTCCTTGGCGTGGGCACAGCCCTTGAGGACGGCCGTGGCCGAGCCCCCGTCGTTGCCGTACGCGGGGTTGGCCGCGTCCCAGACCGGCATGGGGGCGACGGCCCACTGGCCGGCGCCGTCCTTGACGCTGGTGGCGATGATCGGGGCGTCCCAGACCGCGTTGACGTCGGAGAGGATCTTGCCGTTCGCCATGTCGCCGAACTGCGAGGCGTCGTTGCTCGGGTCGGTCTTCAGCAGCTTCTTGTCCAGCAGGTCCTGCCAGTAGGAGGCGACCTTCTTGTTGGCGTCGCTGTTCAGGCTCACCTGCCACTGGTCGTTGCCGGTGCCGAACCACTTGGCGCCGGCCTGCCAGGCGAGCCCGGCGTAGGTGTACGGGTCGTTGCCGAAGTTGCCGAGGTAGACGGTCGGGTCGGCGGCGTGCACCTTGGCGGCGTCGGCCGCGTACTCGTCCCAGGTCACCGGGGGCTTGTCGATGCCGTACTTGGCGAACAGGTCCTTGCGGTACATCAGGGCCATCGGCGCGGTGTCGACCGGGATGCCGTAGGTGTGGCCGTCGACGGTGACCTGGTTCCAGGTCCAGTCCGCGAACTGCCCCTTGGCGTCGGCGGTGTACTTGCTGACGTCGGTGAGGGCGCCCGCGGCGGCGAAGCTGGGCAGGGTCTCGTAGCCGACCTGGGCCAGGCAGGGGGCGTTGCCGGCCTTGGCGGCGGTGAGCATCTTCGTGTAGCCGCCCTTGGAGCCGGAGGCGGTCTTGTCGAAGGTGACCTGGATGTTCGGGTGGGTCTTGTTGAACAGGGCGATCGACTCGTCGTAGCCCGGGGCCCAGCCCCAGAAGTCGAGCTTGACCGGGCCCGACGCGGCACCCGGGTCGCCGCTTCCGCTGCCGCTGGACGAGCAGCCGGCGACGAGGGCCGCAGCCGTCACGACCGCGAGCGCGGCGGCCGTCGAAACAGGTCTTGCCTTCACGTGTGTCTCCTCGGACCCAGGGGGAAAGCGGGAACCGGTCAATTCGTTCGGTTATTGTTTGAACCAACCCTGATAAAGTCAAGAGGCAGCGGAAGGAGACCGCCGGCGCCCGTGATCACAGGTCATGCGACAGGAGCCCGGCGGGCCTCGGCATGGACGCAGGAGAGGAACCGTTGGTGAAGGCAGCGCTTCAGGGGTCGGGCGTACGGAGTCTGGCCATGGCCGGACCGGCCGTCGCCCGCGACCGCTCGTCGTCCCGTCGGGCCAACCTCGGCATGGTGCTGCGACTGCTGCGCGACGAGGGCCCCCGCTCGCGCGCCCGCATCTCCGAGGACACCGGCCTGCCCAAGGCGACCGTCTCCAACCTGACCGCGGAGCTGCTGGAGGGCCGCCTGATCCGCGAGGGCGAGGCCGAGCGCGACCGGGGCACGGTCGGTAGACCCGGGCAGGCCGTGGAGATCGACGGCAGCGGAGTGCACGGCATCGGCGCCGAGATCAACGTCGACTACGTCAGCCTGCTCGCCCTCAACCTCAAGGGCGAGGTCACCGCGGAGCAGCGGATCCCCTTCGACGTGCGGGCCGCCGGGCCCGACGCCACCCTGGACACCACCGCACAGCTGGTCGCCCGGGGCATCGAGGCACTGCGCCGCGACGGCGGGCACGTCGTCGGCGTCACCCTGGCCACGCCCGGCGCCACCGACATGACCACCGGCACCGTCGGCTTCGCGTCCAACATCGGCTGGCGGGACGTACCGGCCATCGCCGGCCTGCGCGAGCGCCTCGGGCCGGGCGCCCCGGAGATGCACCTGGAGAACGACGCGAAGCTCGGCGCCCTGGCCGAGTACGTGACCGCCTCCGCCGCGGGCGTCCGCGACCTCGTCCACGTCACCGGCCAGACCGGCGTCGGGGTCGGCATCATCGCCGGCGGGCAGCTGGTGCGCGGCGCCGGCGGCTACGCGGGCGAGGTCGGCCACCTGCAGCTGGTGCCCTCCGAGCACCTGTGCGCCTGCGGCCGACGCGGCTGCTGGGAGACCACCATCGGCCGCGGCGCCCTGCTGCGCTACGCCGCCGACCCCGGTGACCTGGTCTGGGACCCGATGGTGGACCTGGAGCGCCGCCTCGCCGAACTGCGCGACCGTGCGGGCGCCGGCGACGCCCGCACGCTGGAGGCGCTGCAGCGGATCGCCGACAACCTCGCCCCCGGGCTGGCGCTGCTGGCCGACATCCTCAACCCCCGGCTCATCGTGCTCGGCGGCCACTTCGCCTTCTTCGGCGAGTACCTGCTCGACAGCGTGACCGCCCAGGTGCGCGAGCGGGTGATGGCACCGGACGCCGGCGGGTGCGAGATCGTCCTGTCCACCACCGGACTGACCGGCACCGCGCGCGGCGGCGCCCTGCTCGCCCTCGACGCCGTGTACCAGGACCCGACCAGCGCCATGACGCCCGCTCAGCGCTGACCGTACGCTCCCTCCCGGCCGTCGGCCCCGCGGCCGCGGCCCGCGCACCCGATCACCATCGGATCACCGTGCGCTCCGTTCTCGTGCACGGGGGTTGACACCACAGGGGATAAGTTCGGATTCTGGCGGAACTAACCACCAGGTGCGCCGCCTCCCCCGCTCCGCAGGCAGCACGCCTCCGGAAGGATCCCCCATGAGACGGATGACCGGCGCCCTGCCGACCCAGCAGCCGGACAGCGGCGCAGCGTTGCCGCAGTGGACGCTCGACTGACCCTCTGAACAACCCGCTTGTGGCACCAACGCCGCGGGAATACGAGCAAGGACACCCCCCGCGCGCCC
>NZ_JBHVVI010000207.1:0-3163 GCF_042883685.1 Kitasatospora sp. NPDC058190 | reverse complement strand
TTTGGGCCACCACCGCGGGGGTCTTCGGCCCCGCGACTCCCGGGGCGCGCCATGCCCGCCCCCGCAGCACCAACGGGCCGGGGCATCCCCGGCCCGTCGCCTCCGTGCGACTCCGGCACTGCGACGGCGGCGCCCACCAGCCCTGGACCCCGCCCTGACGAGACAGCCCCTTCAGCGTGATCAAGGCCGTCCACCGGCCGAACCCGTCCAGCACGTCGTTCACCCCATCGAACGGACCGGAGAAACCACGTGCCTTCCGGAACACGTCAACGCGCCCGAGCACTCGGCCTGACCACCGCCCTCGCGCTGGCCGCCGCGCTGTCGCTCGCACCACCAGCCCTGCCACGCGCCCACGCCGCGACCGCGACGACGGCCTGGCAGTCCGGCCAGTTCACCGTCGACACGCCGAACCTCGTCCGGCGCTCCGACGTCGTACTCGGGCGTCCCGACTCCGCCCAGTCGCAGTTCATGCCGCTGGGCAACGGCACCCTCGGCGCCGCCGTGTGGGCCGCCGACGGCTTTACGGCACAGCTCAACCGCTCCGACACCTACCCCGACCGCAAGTCCCCCGGCCAGGTGACCATCCCCGGTCTGGCCAAGCTCACCGGCGCGGCGGACTACCAG
The DNA here is from genome assembly GCF_042883685.1 of Kitasatospora sp. NPDC058190. Classification (NCBI taxonomy): domain Bacteria; kingdom Bacillati; phylum Actinomycetota; class Actinomycetes; order Kitasatosporales; family Streptomycetaceae; genus Kitasatospora; species Kitasatospora sp. NPDC058190. The sequence goes on along the minus strand of NZ_JBHVVI010000207.1, from coordinate 2,539 downwards.
GCCCGTCTGGACCTCTACGACGGCACGTTCACCGAGTCCGGCGGCGGCATGACCGCCACCGCCTACGTGCGGGCCGACAAGGACGAGCTCGTCGTCGACGTCACCGGCGCCGATCCGAACGCGCCGCAGAGCGCGCAGCTCGCGCTCTGGTCGGGCCGCTCCCCGCAGGCGCTCGCGTCCGGGCCACTCGGCACGCTGGCCGAGACCTGGGCCGACAACACCCAGCCCGGCGCGAGCGGTGCGGTCTTCGGCTCGCTCGGCGCCGTCACGGCCGGCGGCCGGAACGTCAGCGCGAGCGTCGTCGATCCCCAGACCGTGAAGGTCTCCTTCAGCCCCCGCCCGGACGGCTCCTTCCGCGTGGTCGTCGCCGCCCCGCACTGGACCGGCGGGGACGCGCCGGCCACCGCGACCGACCTCCTCGGCTCGGACGCGACCGCCGCGACCGAGGCGACGGAGGCGGCCCACCTGGCCTGGTGGCACTCGTACTGGGGCCGGATCGGGCTGATCAGGTTCTCCTCCGCGGACGGGAGCGCCGACTACCTGGAGAACCTGCGCACGCTCGACCTGTACGACGCGGCCGCGGAGAGCCGCGACACCTACCCCGGCTCCCAGGCCGGGGTGGCCGACCTGTTCTCGCCCTACCAGGACAACCACAAGTGGGACCCGGGCGCCTACTGGCACTGGAACATGCGCATGCAGGTCCAGGCGAACCTGTCGGCCGGCGCCTTCGACCTCAACACCCCCTACTTCGACCTCTACCGCGACAACCTGACCAACATCGAGTCCTGGACCCGGTCCCACATGGGACAGCGCCCGGGCGTCTGCGTGCCGGAGACGATGCGCTTCAACGGCCAGGGGTACGAGTACGAGACCTGGCTCTCCTCCCCCGGCCTCAACTGCGACGCCGCCTCCGGGCCGTACTACAACGCGCGCACCCTCTCGACCGGCGCCGAGGTCGGGCTGTGGGCGTGGCAGCAGTACCTGATGACCGGCCAGATGTCCTTCCTCGCCGCCAACTACCCGCTGATGGCCCAGGCCAGCCGGTTCCTGCTCGCCTACGCGACCACCGGCCCCGACGGCCGCCTGCACACCTACCCGTCCAACGCCCACGAGACCCAGTGGGACGTCCACGACCCCACCACCGACCTCGCGGCCATGCAGGCCCTCTTCCCCGCCACCGCCCGGGCCGCCCGGCTCCTGGGCCGGGACGCGGACCTGGCCGCCCGGCTCGACGCCGCGATCCCGAAGCTCCCTCCGTTCGCGCGCACCGACACCGCCACCCGATCGCAGCTGCTCACCCCCGCCGCCGACGCCTCCGGCACCGACGTGATCGCGCCGTCCTACGACCCCTCCGCCGCGACGATGAACTCCGAGAACATCGGCCTGGAACCGGTGTGGCCGTACGGGCTCGTCGGCGACTCCGGCAGCCTGTCGGACCTCGCCAGGCGCACCTACGCCAACCGGCCCAACCAGCAGGCCGACGACTGGAGCAACGACCCGATCCAGGCGGCCCGGCTGGGCCTGGGCGGCGAGGTCGCCGCCACCCTCACCGGCCTGACCGAGAAGTACCAACACCTGCCGTCGGGCCTGGCGACGTTCGTCGGCGACGAGCCCTACGTCGAACAGCAGGGTGTCGTCGCCGCGGCACTCGACGAGGCCCTCGTCCAGGACTACGACGGGCAGATCCGCATCGCCCCCGCCCTGCCGACAGGCTGGGACGCCGACGGGACGGTGTTCGTCCAGGGCGGCAGCAAGGTCTCGGTCCAGGTGCACGGCGGCGCGGTGACCACCGTCGGCATCAACGCGGGCTCCACCGGGACGGTCAAGCTGCGCAACCCCTGGCCCGGCCAGCCGGTCGAGGTCGTCGACGGCCGCGACGGGACCACGCCCGTCGTCGCTCCCACGGCTGCCACGCAGATCTCCATCCCCGTCACGGCCGGGCACTCCTACCTCGTCCAGCGCCCCTCCGCACCCGTCGGCGCCCTGCCGGTCGCGGCGGTGACCGGCACGCCCGCCACCGCCGCGCGCGCACTCGGCCCGGCGTCGATCGGCCTGCCCGCCACGACCACGCCGACCGGCCGTCCCCTGGTCAGCGCGGCCTCCCACCGGTGCCTCGACGACCCGGCGGGCAGCACCAGCCCCGGCACCACCGTCGACATCCGGGACTGCGGTGGGGGCGCCAACCAGGCCTGGACCTACACCTCCAACCAGTCCCTCACCACCGAGGGCCTGTGCCTGGACGCCGACGGAGGAGGCACCACCCCCGGAACGGCCGTCATCCTCTGGCCGTGCCAGGGCTCGCCCAACCAGCAGTGGACCCTCGCCCCGGACGGCACCGTCCGAGGCGTCCAGTCCGGCCTGTGCCTGGACGTGACCGGCGGCGCCACCGACAACGGCACCCCGGTCGAACTGTGGGACTGCACCACCGCCGCCAACCAACAGTGGAGCACGGCATGAGCACCACCCGTCGTGGCGCGCCGGCGCCCCCCGCGCCCCCACCCCCAGGGACAACCCCCCCACCGCCCGCGACCACCCAACC
>NZ_JBHVVI010000206.1:0-9185 GCF_042883685.1 Kitasatospora sp. NPDC058190 | reverse complement strand
GTTCAGGCTCCGGGTGGGCGGCGCAGGCGGCGGGTCTCGGGGTTCGGGGGGCCGGGATGGGGGTTGCTGTTCCGGCAGTTGGGGAGCACCCGGGGGGCGTTGGTGCGGCTGCTCCTGTGGTCCGGGGCGGAGGCGCTGCCGCCGCTGCTCTCCGGGTTGTTCGTCTCGGCCGCGGTCGATCAGGGGTTCCTGGCCGGGCGGCCGACAGTCGGGGTGGCCTGGTTGGCGGGGTTCGGGGTGGCGATGGGGGTTCGGGCGTACGCGGCGCGGGCCGGGTTCCCGTACCTCGCGGGGGTGGTGGAACCGCTGCGGGACGCGCTGGTCGAGCGGGTGGTCCGCAGTGCGCTCGCGCGCCCCTCGGCGGATCCGGCCGAGGTCGCCAGGCTCACCGAGCAGGTCGAGTCCGCGCGGCAGTTGACGGCGACGTTGCTCCGCACCCTGCGCGGGGTGGGGGTCACACTGGCCGCCGCCCTGATCGGGCTGACGCTGCTGGCGCCCGCCGTCCTGCCGTTGGTGCTGCTGCCGCTGTCGGCGGCCGGGGTGCTGTTCGTCCGGCTGCTGCGCCCGATGGTGTCCCGGCGGAGGGCGGTCGTGCTGGCGGAGGAGCGGCTCGCCGCCGACGCCGGACGAACCCTTCACGGGATGCGCGACGTACAGGCGACGGGCACCGGGGAGGAGGTCGCCCGGGCGCTGGCCGAGGCCGCGCGGGAGAGCGCGGCGGCCTCCCGGGCGCTGGGCCGGGCCTCGGCCCTGCGTGCGCTCGTCGTGGCGCTCGGCGGACGGCTGCCGGTACTGGCCGTCCTCGCGGCGGCACCGTGGCTGCTCGCGCACGAGGCGCTGACCGTGGGCGAGCTGCTCGGCGTCGCCACCTACCTGCTGCAACAACTCGACCCGGCAGTACGGACCTTGGCCGGTACGGTCGGCGGCTGGCTGCTCAACCTCGCGGTCGTGCTGGACCGCCTGGCGGCGGTCACGGCCGAGGGCGACCCGTCCGGCGCGAGGACGGGCGCGGACGGTCGGCGCGGTGCCGGCTGGGCGCCCGGGGCGCAGGCCGTCGGCGCGGAGGGCACCGCACCCGAAGCCCCACCGCCGCCCGCCGGAGAGGTGCGGTTGCACGGCGTCCGGTATGCGCACGGCTTCACCGCCGCCCCCGTGCTCGACGGGCTCGACGCCGTGTTCCGCCCCGGGGAGCACGTCGCCGTCGTGGGGCCGAGCGGGACCGGGAAGTCGACGTTGGCGGCGCTGTTGGCCGGGCTGGTGGTGCCGACGGCGGGGACGGTGACAGCGCCGCCGGCCGCGCTGTTGCCGCAGGAGGCGTATGTGTTTCCGGGGTCGGTACGGGAGAACCTCGTCTGGCTCGCCCCGGGCAGCAGTGACGCGCGGCTGGCCGAGGTGGTGGAGCTGCTGGGCGCCGGGGAGTTGGTGGAACGGCTGGGCGGGCCGCACGGCATGCTGGGCGATCCGGGTGAACTGTCGGCGGGTGAGTCCCAGTTGATCGCACTGGTGCGGACGTACCTGTCTCCCGCGTCGCTGGTGGTGCTGGACGAGGCGACCTGCCATCTGGACGCCGCGGCCGAGGAGCGGGTGGAACGGGCCTTCGCGGCGCGGCACGGGACGCTGGTGGTGATCGCACACCGGATCAGTTCGGCGTTGCGAGCGGACCGGGTGCTGCTGTTGGACGGTGGCCGGGGCGTGCTCGCCCGGCACGGGGACCTGCAGGTGCTGTCACCGCTCTACCGGGAGCTGGTCGGACACTGGCTCGGCGCGGGACTCGCGTCATGATCTCGATAGGATCTCGTCCGTCCCGGCCGTTATGGTGGCCGGGGCACGGGCCGCGATCACCGGCTGTGGGCGCGTACCGAGCGCCCGATCGGGGACCCGACCGTGCGCCGCAGGCGCCGGACGGGCGCCGATGACCTGCACCCTCGCACGGAAGACGATTCTCATGTCCGACACCCTCACCGACACCACCGGACCCGCGACCAACGGGACCGACGCCGACGAGAAGACGGCCGAGGACACCGCGACGCACGGCCGCCACCGCGGCGCGTCCGCGGCCGACGAAACTCCCGGTTCCGACCCGCACGGCCGCCACCGCGCGGCCGGTGCTCAGGCCTGAGGACAGGCCTGAGCCAGGGCAAACCCCAGGGAGACACCACGACGAGGGCCCGCCGGAAACCCGGCGGGCCCTCGCGCGTCGTCAGCGAGGCGTCACCGCACCGCCGCACCGAAGCACCGACACGCCGAAACGTCACCGCCGAAACGCCGTCACCCCAGCGAGACCACCGTCCGCAGCGCCTCACCGCTGCGCATCTGCGCGATCGCCTCGTTCACGTCCGCCAGCCCGACCCGGTGCGTGATCATCCCGTCGAGGTCGATCCGCCCGGCCCGCCAGAGGTCCACGATCAGTCCGATGGTGCGGGCGACCGGCGCCCCGCCGTACAGCGAGGGCAGCAGTCGCTTCTCGTTGAAGAACAGCTCGCCCATGGTGAACTGCGCGCGGTCGTCCTGCGCGCCCGCCCCGATGACGACCAGGGCGCCGCCGCGCCGGGCCGCGTCGTAGCCCGCCCGGACGGTGGCGGAGCGGCCGACCGCCTCGAAGACGTAGTCGAAGCCGCCGCCCGGCAGGCCCTTGGCGACGGCCTTCAGCTCCTCGGGCGCGATCGCCTCGGTGGCACCGAAGGCGAGCGCGCGTTCGCGGCGCGAGACGACCGGGTCGACGACGGTGATCCGGGCGGCGCCGCAGACCCGGGCGCCCTGGACGGTGGCCACTCCGACGCCGCCCGCGCCGATCACGGCGACGGAGGCGCCGGGCTCGACCTTCGCGGTGTTGACCGCGGCGCCGATGCCCGTGGTCACCCCGCAGCCGATCAGCGCGGCGGCCTCGTACGGCAGGTCGGCCGGCACCTTGATCACGGCGTCGGCGGCGACCACGACCTCCTCGGCGAAGGCCCCGGTGCCGTAGAAGCCGGAGGCCTCCGTACCGTCCTGCGCCAGCCGGAAGCCGGGGGCGCCGAGCCGCCGCAGGCTGGCGACGCACAGGTGGCCGCGGCCCTGCTCGCAGTGGGCGCAGCGGCCGCAGGGGGCCATCCAGCAGAGCACCACGCGGTCCCCGGGCGAGACGCCGGTGACGCCCTCGCCGACCTCGACGACGTCCCCGGCACCCTCGTGCCCGGGGACGAACGGCGCGGGCTGCGGCAGGACGCCGCTCATCGCGGAGAGGTCGGAGTGGCACAGGCTGGCAGCGCGCATCCGGACCCGTACGGTGCCCGGTCCGAAGCCGACCGTCGTGACGTCCTCGCGGACGTCGAGGGTGTCCTGGCCGGTCTTGTGCAGGACGGCTGCGCGCATGGGGCTGCTCCCGGTGTGCCTCGGATCAGGGGTCGGGCCGATTCTGGCACGGCCTCCGGAACCCGACTAGAACGCGTTCCAGCACGAAAAGGGGACGGCGGCGAAGGGACGGAGCGGGAACGTCCCGGTCGTCCGCTCCACGCATACCCACTGCACACTGACGGCCGGTACCGCCATCATGATCGCCGTGGCCATATCCCCCGACGCACCCCCCGCGGCACCCGCCGAGAAGCCCGCCCACGGTTCGCCGTGCCCGCGCTGCCGCGCCGCCCTGACCGACGACCCGCGCTTCATCGCCTGGTGCCCCGCCTGCGACTGGAACCTCGCGCCCGGGGAGGAGGCCGCCCCCGTGCCCACCCGGCGCCAGCGGGCCGCGGCCGCCCGCACCGACCGGCTGTTCGAGGAGCAGGCCGCCGGCGGCGACTCCCCCACCGCCCGCCTGGACTGGCTGCTGGCCTCCGCCGCGGCCGGTGTGATCCACCTCGTCACCGTCGGGATGTTCTGCCTGGCGCTCTGGCTGCTGATCGCCGGGACGGTCGTGCAGCGCTGCATCGGCGCGGTGGTGCTGGTGATCGCCGTGACCCTGCGGCCCCGGCTCGGCCGGCTGCCGCGGGACGAGAACGTCCTCGACCGCGCCGGGGCGCCGGCCCTGTACGGGCTGGCGGACAAGGTGGCCGCCGAGGTCGGCGCCCGTCCGGTGGACGTCATCCAGGTCACCGATGAGTTCAACGCCTCGTACGGGCTGGTCGGGCTGCGCCGCCGGTCGGTCCTCCGGCTCGGCCTGCCGCTCTGGGAGGTACTGGACGAACGGCAGCGGATCGCCCTGCTCGGCCACGAGTTCGGCCACCACGTCAACGGCGACCGCCGGCGCTCGTTCTGGCTGCACAGCGCCGTCTCGGCACTCTGGGCCTGGTACGACATGGCCCGCCCGGACAAACCGCGGCACGGCTGGCGCCAGGACGAGCTCACGCTGCTGGTGCGGCTCGGCGCGGCGCTCGGCCGGCCGGTGCTGCGGGCGATCGCCTGGCTGCTGTTCCAGGGCCTGGTGCTGTTCGACCGGCTCACCTCCCGGGCCGGCCAGCAGGCCGAGTACCACGCGGACACGCTCGCCGTCCGGGCGGGCGGCAGCGAGGCGGCCCGGGGCATGCTCGCGGCGCTGCTGCTCGGCAGTGCGGTGGACACCGCGGTCGGCCGGGTCCGGGCCGAGGAGCGCGGGCGGCCCCGGGTGGTCCGCGCGCGGAACCGCCGGAGCGAGGACGCCCCCGCGCCGCCCGCCCCGGACCTGCTCTGGGAGCGGGTGCGCGAGCACCTCGCCTCCGTCCCGGCCGTCGAGCGGGAGCGCCTGCGGCGGCTCAGTGCCCGTGACCGTTCCGCCGTGGACGGCTCCCACCCGCCGACCCACCTGCGGATCGCGCTGGCCGACCGGTGCGGGGCCCGCCCCGCCGCCGTCGCCGCCACCGCCGCCGAAGCCGCGGCGGTCGCCGCCGAGCTGGCCCCGCACCGCGCCCGGATCGCCGCCGAGCTCCTCGCCGGCTGACGGCACCACCCCCTGGAGCCGGGTCGGGGAGGGCGGAAGGCCGCCCGCCGCTACCGTCGAGTAGGGTCCGAGCACGTCCGTCCGCCGTACCGGAGCCGTACCGAACCCGAGGAGCACCGCATGTCCGACCTGCTGGAGAGCGCCCGCCCGGCGCCCGAGGTGCTGGCGGCGTTCGAGGCGGCCACCGGGTTCATGCCGGTGGACGAGGGCCTCGCGCTGTACGCGGCGGCGGTGGCCGCGGCCCGGCTCACCGGGCTGCCGGTGCTGGAGATCGGCACCTACTGCGGCCGCTCGGCGATCCTGCTGGCCGCGGCGGCCCGCGAGGCCGGGACGGTCGCGCTGACCGTGGACCACCACCGCGGCTCGGAGGAGCAGCAGCCCGGCTGGGAGTACCACGACACGACCCTGGTGGATCCGGAGGTCGGGCTGATGGACACCCTGCCCCGCTTCCGCCGCACCCTGCACGCCGCCGGGCTGGAGGACCACGTGGTCGCGCTGGTCGGCCGCTCGCCGCGGATCGCCGCGCTGTGGGGCCGGCCGCTGGGCCTGGTGTTCATCGACGGTGGACACACCGACGAGCACGCCACCGGCGACTACGAGGGCTGGGTGCCGCACCTGGCGCCGGAGGGCCTGCTGGTGGTGCACGACGTGTTCCCGGACCCCGCGGACGGCGGCCAGGCCCCGTACCGGGTGTACCTGCGGGCGCTGGCCGAGGGCTTCGAGGAGGTCTCGGTGACCGGCTCGCTGCGCGTCCTGCGCCGCGCCGCCGCCTGAGCCGATCACACCCGCAGCCCGGTACGGATGCTCTAACGTCGTGCCGGGGCTGTCGGCCGGGGGTTCGAACGGTACGGTGGCCGCGCAGCACCAGGCGGCTGCACCGGGCAGCACCAGGCAGCACACGAGGCAACAGCACCAGGCAGAGCATCGGCGGACGGTGGGGGCCAGCGGCACATGACGGACCAGCAGAACACCGCTCCGGCGGTCTGGGACCCGACCGCGCGCGGCGGCGCGGGCGGCTGGGTCCGTAATCCGCAGCGGCAGGACGCCGAGCCCGCACCCGCCGCCCAGCCGACCCCGCCCACCCGGAGCGCACAGCCGGCCCCGCCCGCTCCCGGCGCGCAACCCCCGGCGCCCGGCCCGGTCGCCCCGCCCCCCACCGCGGGCGCCGTCGGCGACCAGGGCCCGCCGCTGGGCGCCCGCCCGTACCTGGCCACCGCGCCCGGCTTCGGCCCGCCCCCGCCCGCCGCGCCCGCCCCGGGCCCGGGGGCGCCCACCGCCGCCTTCCCCACCGTCGTCCCGCCGCCCCCGCCCGCCACCGCGCCGTTCCCCTCCCACGCGACCCCGCAGGACCGGGGCCCGCAGGGAGCGCCGACGACCCCCGGCCCCGGCTACGTCTACCCGCCGCCCCCGGCGGCCGCGCCGCCGCAGTCCCCGTACGGGGCCCAGCCGGACTACCCGACCCACTACCCGGTCGACGACGAGCAGGAGCGGGAGCGCCCGGGCAAGGGCAAGGCCCCGCTGCTGATCGGCTTCGCGCTGCTCCTGGTGCTGGCGGTCGGCGGTGGCCTGCTGTACGCGACCCAGGGCGGCGACGACAAGAGCGGCCAGGCCGCGCCCGCCCCGACGGGCGCCCCCGCGACCGGCTCCGGCAACCCGCAGCCCGCCCCGGCGCCGACCGGGACGGACGCCGCGCCGAGCGCCGCCCCGAGCACCCCGGCCGACGGGACCCCGTCCCCGACCGCGACCGGCCCCGGCCCCAACGCCCAGTCCCAGGCGCAGGCGCTGGACGGCCTGCTCAGCGAGGGCGAGAACGCCAAGGCCCCGATCGGCAGCGCCGTCGCCAAGGTGAGCAGCTGCCCGTCCAAGGCCGACATCGAGAGCGCGGCCCAGACGTTCGACAACGGCGCCAAGCAGCGCGACGGGCTGCTGACCAAGCTCGCCAAGCTGAGCATGACGGACGTGCCGGGCGGCGCGGACGCGGTGAACTCGCTGAAGTCCGCCTGGCAGCTGTCCGCCGACATCGACCGGGCGTACGCGAGCTGGGCGCGCGCCGTCGCCAAGCAGGGCTGCTCCGGCAAGGCCCCGACCACCGCGGACAAGACGCACGCGGACGAGCTCAACCCGCAGGCCACCCAGGCGAAGACGGACTTCATGACCAAGTGGAACCCGATCGCGAGCGGCTACGGCCTCACCGCGCGGACCCAGGACAGGATCTGACCCACCCGTGACAGGCCCCACCTCCCGACCGCCCCGCCGCCGTTCCGCCCTGCTGCGCGCCACCACCGTGGTGGCCGCGGTCGTCCCGCTCTGCGCGGCGGGCTGGTTGGGCTGGCGGGCCCTGGACGACTCCGCCCCGGCGGGTGCCACGGCCGCGCCGCCCGGCGCCGTCCGGTCCGCCACCGCGGCCCCCGCCACCCCCGAGGCCCCGCCGACCAGCGGCACGCCCACCGGGACGGCGGCTCCCGCGGAAACGCCCACGCCCTCCGGCACGCCGTCCGCGAGCCCCACCGCACCCCCCGGGGGCACCGCCGACCTGACCGGCCGCACCATCGTGCTGGACCCCGGCCACAACCCCGGCAACTTCGCCCACCCCACCGAGATCAACCGTCAGGTGGACATCGGCAACGCCCACAAGGAGTGCGACACCACCGGCACCGAGACCAACTCCGGCTACACCGAGGCCGACTACACCCTGGACGTCTCCCGCCGGGCCCGCGCCCTGCTGACCGCCCGGGGCGCCAAGGTGGTGCTGGTGCAGGACGGCGACCGCGCCTGGGGCCCGTGCGTCGACGAGCGGGCGAGGGCGGGTGCCGACGCGCACGCCGACGTCGCGGTCTCGGTGCACGGCGACGGCGGCCCGGCGAGCGGCAGCGGGTTCCACGTGATCATGCCCGCCAAGGTGGTCGCCGGCAAGGCGGACAACTCCGCGATCGTCGAACCCTCGCACCGGCTCGGTCTGTTGCTTCGCGACCACTTCCACGCCGCGACCGGCGAGCCGTACGCCGACTACATCGCCGACCAGGGCCTGGACACCCGCTCCGACCTGGGCGGCCTCAACCTCTCCGCGGTCCCCAAGGTGTTCATCGAGTGCGGTAACATGCGCAACTCCGCGGACGCCCGGCGGATGACGGACCCTCAGTGGCGCCAGCAGGCGGCCCAGGGGATCGCCGACGCGCTGGCCGCGTTCCTGACCGCGCACTGAGCGGGCCCGGAAAGGGAGTTGGGGCGGGCAGGCCTGGTGGACGACGCTCCGCCCGGCCCGCACGGTTTGCAACGACTTCGACCCATTCCCGGTCCCGCCGTGCACCGGCAGGACGGTTGGCCCTAGGCTTCTGGTCCGTTCGGGAGTTTCGGCCGGTCAGCCCGACCGCACGAATCACCGTCCACGAAACGTCAACGAGGGGAACGTAAGTGAATCTGCGCGCTCTCACCAGGGGAGACGCCGCCGTCGCAGGCGCGGCCGTCCTGCTCTTCATCGCCTCCTTCTTGCCGTACCGGACCTGCACCGGTCGGTACTGCGGCCAAATCGGCTCGCCGAACGCGTGGAGCACCGAGCTGTTCCCCATCCTGCCTTCGATCTACCTGCTGGGTATCGCCGCAGCCGTGCTGATCCTGGTGCAGCGCTTCCAGGGCGAGGCCGCGGCCAACCGCCAGGTGCTCGGCCTCCGGCTGGACCAGTGGGGCATCGCGTTCGCCGTGGCGGCGCTGTGGACCTCGATCTGGGCGCTGGGCGGCGGCACCAGCGGCGCCTTCGAGGGCCTCGACATCAGCCACGGCTTCGGCGCCTGGCTCGGCCTCATCTCGCTGATCGTGCTGGCCGGTGCGGCCGCCGCGAGCCCGCTGGTGCCCGCGCTGAAGGCCCCGCTGGTCACCGACCGTCCGGCCGCCCCGTACCAGGGCGGCTACCCGATGCCGGGCCAGCCCGGTCACCCGGGTGCGCCCGGTCAGCCCGGCCAGTACGGCTACCCGACCCAGGGCCACGACCCGGCCTTCGGCGGCCAGCCGGCCGGCGGTTACGGCTACCCGGGCGCCGGCCAGCCGCAGCCGGGTCAGCCGGTGGCCGGCCAGCCGCAGGACGCCGCCGTCCCCGCCCCGCAGCCGACCCCGGCCGCCCAGCAGCCGACCGCCCCGGCGGCGGACTTCCAGCCGTACTGGTTCGCCGTCCCGGCCCCGCGCCAGCTGGCCCCGAAGGACAACCCGGCCGGTGCCCCGGTCGGCGAGGTCGTGCCGGGCACCTGGTACCTGGCCGTCGAGCAGCGCGGCGCGGCGCTGGTCGCGCAGCTGCCGGACGGCACCC
>NZ_JBHVVI010000205.1:0-9685 GCF_042883685.1 Kitasatospora sp. NPDC058190 | reverse complement strand
CGCCGACCAGACGACGGCCGAACCGGTGGCCGTCGAACCACCCACACCCGCCCTGACCAGGTAATCAGCACCTCCCACCCAGCGGGGGAAGCTCATGCTCGACCCTGGCAGCCGCTTTGGTCGACGCCGGCTGGATCCTGCCGGTGCTCGACGGCTTCGACGAGATCGCCACGGGGCTTCACCGGGCCGCCTTGGCCGAACTCAACGCGATATCCCTGCCGCTGATTCTGACCAGCCGCACCGAGCAGTTCGCCGACGCGGTAGCGACCAACGTGCTCAGGAAGGCCGCCGGCATCGAGCTGGCCGACCTGACCACGGACGATGTGGCCCACTACCTGCCGTGCACCGCACGCCCGACCGGGCAGGGCGAGCAGGCCGGACGAGCCGCGACCGCGTGGGATCCGGTCCTGGACGAGCTGCGCAACCGGCCGGACAGCCGCTCCGCCGCCAACCTCTCCACGGTGCTCAGCACCCCGCTGATGGTGCTGCTCGCCCGGACCCTCTACAGCGACAGCCCGGGACAGGACCCCGCCGACCTCCTGGACACCGTCCGCTTCCCGACACCGGAAGCCATCGAAGAGCACCTGCTGGCCGGGTTCGTCCCCACCGTCTACCACCAACGACCCCCGACCAGAACCGGCGCCGCTGCCTCGCACCTGCACCCGCACCGCGGGTGGGACCCGCAACGCGCCCGGCACTACCTGGGCCAGCTCGCCGGGCACCTCGAGCGGCCCAAGCAGCGCAACCGCCAGGACCTGGCTTGGTGGCAACTGTCCAGCGTCCTGAGCCTGCCCGCTCGCATCCTCGCCATCGTTCTGGCCTGCACCGTAGTCACGACCGTGTCCGGATTGATCGTGAACGCCGCCATGAGGGCGACGGGCTATCCGCGGGCCTATTCGCTCGAGCTGACCATCGGTCTTGTCGCTGGACTTGCGGTCGGCCTGGCATTCGGACTTGCCTACGGGATCGCCGTGGTGTTGGGCAAGGAAACGTTCGACCCATCCCGTGTGCGGCTGCAACTGCCAGGCCGTGGCCGGCGCAAAGCCGGTGCGCCGGCCCACAGACTCTCAAGCGCGTTCGGCGCGGGACTGCTGATCGGCCTCGCCGTGGGGTTGGCGTACGGCCCCACGACCACGCTGCTGGCCCCGGAGACGATTCCCAGGTCACTCAGCGGCAGACCGCCAGTCGAAGTCATGCTGATCCGCTCGTTCCTGGGCTCGGTCCTCTACGGAACGGCGGGATGCATGGCCCTCGGGCTCATGGCCGCCCTGGAGACACCACTCGATCTCGAGTCCGCCGCGACTCCCGAACGCCTGCTGGCCATCAACCGCGGCACGGTCATCCGCCAGGCCCTGTTCGTCGCACCGGTGATCACCATCGCCGTCACCAGTGCCTGCCGAGTGCTGGAAAACTTCTCCACCATGGACTGGTTCGGATGGCTAGCAACCGGGACCCAGTGCGGGCTCATCGGCACCGTCTCCTATGTCCTCGCGTTCACCGCCTGGGGTCAGTGGGTGCTCTTCACCCGAATCGCGCTCCCCCTGACAGGACGGCTCCCCTGGGCGGTCATGGCCTTCCTCGACGACGCCTACCACCGAGGAGTGCTGCGCCAGGTCGGAGCCGCCTACCAGTTCCGCCACGCCCGGCTCCAAAGCCACCTCAGCTCCGCTCCACACGCGTCGGAACACGGCTGATTGAACCGCCCCGGGGGGTCTATCACGAATTAGGTGTTCTTCGCCGGTTTGGTCTAGTAGTTGATGGTTGGTCTGATTGGCACCCGGTCGCGCAGCCGGTCGTGGAACTCGCCGACCAGGCCCTTGTCCCGCCAGCGCCGGAAGAAGGCGTAGACGCGGTCCCATGCGGGGAAGTCCGCGGGCACCGCCCTCCAGGCGATGCCGCCCGCAACCAGGTAGCGCACCGCGTCGACCAGCTGCCGGTGGCAGTAGCCCTCCGGCTGCCCGCCCCTTCCCTCCAGCCAGGCGGGCACGGGCATCGCGTCGCGCACCACTGCCCACTCCGCGTCGGTCATGTCCGAGGGGTACCTCGGACGCCTGTGCGGCCGGTCCCCTGCGTTCCCGAACCGGTGAGCGAGGCAATCACACGACAGAGGTGCGGAGTTGGACGTCAACGGCACGGAGACGGAAGACTGCGGCACCAGGGGCCTCCTGTTGCTCGGCTGGATTCGACACCCACGAGCTGTGCGGGAGGCCCCACTTTCATGCCCAGCCGACCAGAAGATCACCCGACCGAGTCGGCAGACTCGAACTCACGATCACCAAGATCGATAGAGCAACGGCTAGTTACCCGGGCGTCCAGCCGCAGGTACTCCTGGTAGAACGAACGGGCAGCAGGGCCAGTCGCCCTACCGGGTGCTCCAGTACGACGGCATCAACCCGTGACCCCCGCCGGGCGGCACCCCCGGCCGACCATCGCCACCCTCGTGCTCACCCCAGCCCTCGACCCACCGACCCGAAGGAGACCGTGCGTGCCCGTCGGCACCGCGCGACCCGCCGTCCTGGCCTCCGCCGCCCTGCTGGCCACCACGCTCGTGGCCGTCCTGGCCGGCCCCGCCCAGGCACACGCCCCGCGGCCCGTCCCCGGCCCGCGACCACCCAACCGCTCCCGGGCGCGGCGGACCACCTCGCCGACGCCGACGTCGGCTGCGCCGTCCCGGCGGACGCGACATCGCCGTCACCCGCAAGATGTTCGAGGTCGGCCAGCGGATGAACGTGGACGACAAGGTGATGCTGGCCGGCTTCGAGACCGGCTGGGTCGAGTCCCACATGAACAACCTGGACTGCGGCGACCGGGACTCCCTCGGGGTCTTCCAGCAGCGCCCCTCCCAGGGCTGGGGCTCCCCCGACCAACTGCTCGACGTGGACCGGCGGGCAAGTTCTTCGAGGTGGCCCTGCAGATGGAGCCCGGCATGCAGGGCAGCACCGCGGGTCAACTCGCCCAGGCCGTCCAGCGTTCGGCCTACCCGGACCGCTACGACCAGGCGGAGGGCATCGCCCGCGCCCAGCGCGACAAGGCCTTCCAGCCGTACGGGACGACCGGCGCCGAGTACGCCGCGATGGGCGGGGCGGGCAGCGTGCTCGGCCTGCCGGTGCGCGCCGAGTCGGACGCCTCGCTCGGCGGCCGGTTCCAGCAGTTCCGGAACGGCATCCTCCTCTGGCACCCCGACGAGGCCCACCTCGTCTACGGCGACGTCCTCACCACCTTCTGGAACACCGACGCCGAACGCCACTGGGGATTCCCCACCACCGACGATGTCGACGAGAACGACGGCAGGGCCCAGCACTTCCGGAACGCCGTCATCCACTGGAGCCCCACCCGGGGTACCTGGATCACCAGGTAGGAAGGGAGCAGCGGCGCCACGGTGCGCCAGGGTTTGTCTGACGATTCGCGTCGCATCAGCGGGGGCCTCGGCCCGCCAGGCCCGTCAGCCGTTGCGCCACGGCGGCCGGGTCGGGCATCGCCGCGATCTCGGCGCTGACCTCGCGGGCCGTCCGGGCCAACGCGGTGTCGGTAAGCAGGCGCTCCAGCAGGGCGGGGCCGATCTCCTCGGCGCCCGCGCTCAGGCCGGCGCCGCGGTCGCGGACCGCGTGGGCGTTGATGAAGCGGTCCGAGCCGTCGGGCAGGGCGAGTTGCGGGACGCCCGCGTCCAGGGCGGCGAGCGCGGTGCCGCTGCCGCCGTGGTGGACCGCGGCGGCGCAGGTGTCGAGCAGGGCCCGCCAGGGCACCCAGCCGTACGCGTGGACGTTGTCCGGCAGGGTGCCGAGGGTGGCGAGGTCGAGTTCGCCGGTGGCCAGGACGAAGTCGGCGTCGACCTCGGCAGCGGCCGCGATCACCCGCTCGATCCTGGTCAGGCCGTCGGTCTTGGGCGGTACGGTGCCCAGCGTCACGGCCACCCGGGGGCGGTCGACGGGCGCGGCCAGGGGCTCGGGGAGGGCACCCTCGCCGTTGTAGGCGACGGGACGCAGCGTGTGGCCGTACGGCTGGGAGCCGGCCATGCTCGGCGGGGCGAGGTCGAGGGTGGCGGCCGGTTCGGGCAGCGGGTCAACGCCGTGCCGGGCGAAGGCGTCCGCCATCTCGGCGAGCATCAGGGCGCGCAGCCCGGGCGTGCGGACGAAGCCCAGGTCGTGCTGGACGGCGGGCACGTCCAGGGTGGTCGCCGCGAGGAGGGCCACCGGGAACAGGTACTCGTACACGACGAGGTCGGGCCGCCACCGCGCGGCGAGTTCGACGGCGGCGTCGGCGACCCGGTTGTTGACGTGGGCGGCCAGCGGGACGAAGGCCTCCCGGTCGGCCGCGTTGGTCTCCACGACGCGTCGCATCAGGTCGGGCCGCTCGGTGCGGCCGGCCTCGCGGATCTCGCGGCGCCAGTCCACGCCCTCGGCCAGCGGCAGGTACGGCAGCCCGGAGGCGGCGACCGGCTCGCCGCCGTCCATCGAGGCCACCGCGACCTCGTGGCCGAGCCCGCGCATCGCCCTGGCCAGCGGGACCAGCGGGAAGAGGTGGCCGACGCCAGGTGCGCCGGCGAAGAGTACGCGCATCGAAGGATCCTCGGGTGTGCGGTGGGAGGGGGTGGGCCGGTGGGAGCGGCAGGGCCGGCCGGTGGGAAGGTGCAGGTCGGCCGGTGGGAGCGGCAGGGCCCGCGGGAACGGAGGATCGGCGCGCCGGGAGCGGCCGATCAGTCGGCGGCGCGGTGCAGGGCGGCCTCCAGGCCGTTCAGCACCGCGTTGCAGTCGCGCTGCAGGGTGTCGGCGTCGACGGCGCTCAGCAGGTAGACCCCGAGCCAGTTGCGTGAGCCCGCGGACGGGTCGAAGGCGGGCACCGGCCGACCGGCCGGCATGGCGAAGGCAGGGACGGCTTCGATGGTGCTGCCCGGGGAGAGCATGCTCCGCCAGTCCACGGCCCCGGGGTTCCAGACCGGCCTGGTGCGCCACGGCACCCCGGAGGCGTCGGCCGGGACGACGGCCACCGAGGCGGCGGCCCGGAGTCCTTCGGTGAGCATGGCCGCGGGGTAGTCGACCCGCTCACCCAGCAACTGCCGCACCAGCATGCCGATCGGGTCGAGCCCGAACACCTCCTGGACCTGCCGGGTCGTCAGCAGTCCGCCGAACCGGGCCGCGGTCTCGATGACCACCAGTTCGCCGTCCGCCATCAGCTTGAGCTCGGTGTGGGTGCCGCAGTTCTCCAGCCCGAGCGCGTCGACGGCCTGTCGCGAGACCTCCTCGATCCGGCGCTGCAGCGGCACCGCCATGACGCAGGGCGAGGTGCTGGCCACCTCGACGAAGGACGGCACGGTCGGCAGCTTGGCGGTGATGGCCAGCGGGCGGTAGACGCCGTCCGCGACGATCCCCTCCACGCTCACGTAGTCGCCGTAGCCGGGCTGCTCGTACCAGCCGTCGGTGGAGCCCTGGGCGATCTCCTCGACCAGCCGGTCCCGGTCGGTGTCCGGTGCGTAGAGCTCGTTCATGCCGACCCGGCTGCCGGCTCGCAGCCCGCGCTCGATCTCCTCCCACGCGGGGGCGGCGTCCGCGGCCGACTCCAGCACGATCTGGGCGACCGAGCCGGCGCCCCAGGCGGGCTTGAGCAGCAGCGGGGGCGTGAACCCGGCCAGAGCGGCGTCGAGGTCCGCGAGGCTGTAGACCCGGCGGAACGCGGGGACCGGCACCCCGGCGGCGGCCCACGCCTCGCGCATCAAC
The DNA here is from genome assembly GCF_042883685.1 of Kitasatospora sp. NPDC058190. Taxonomy (NCBI): domain Bacteria; kingdom Bacillati; phylum Actinomycetota; class Actinomycetes; order Kitasatosporales; family Streptomycetaceae; genus Kitasatospora; species Kitasatospora sp. NPDC058190. The sequence goes on along the minus strand of NZ_JBHVVI010000205.1, from coordinate 3,974 downwards.
CGCTTGTCGCGGGCCCGGATGATCCCCTCGCCGGCGCCGGCCAGGCCGAGCCGGCGCGCGGCGTGCGCGACGGCCAGCACCGCGAACTCCGAGAGCGTCAGCACCGCGTCGGCTCCGATGGACTTGGCGTACTCGACGATCAGCTCGACCAGTTCGTCGCCGCGCGGCGCGTCAAGGACCGTCTCGATGCTGGTGCAGCTGGGCCGCCAGAGCTCCTCGGCCGTGGTGGGCAGCGGCGCCAGCGCGAGGACGTGCAGTTCCCCGCACGCGGCGATGCGCGGGAAGGCGTAGTCGAGCGGGGCTCCGCCCTTGACGTAGACGTACAGGATCCGGTTCACGGTGCTGTCTCCTGGGGGAAGTTCGGTCAGCCCGGGGCGCGTTCGGCTCCGGGCGCACCCGGCCGGTGCGGTGGCAGGCGGTCGGGCGGGCGCCGCACGGCCGCTGCGCGCGCGGCGGTGCGGTCGCGCGCGCGGCGGTGCCTCACGCAGGCGGTGGTGCCTCGCGCAGGCAGCCGGTGTCAGCCGGCGGTGCGGAAGGGGCGCAGTTGCAGCAGGCTGATCCGCTCGCCCTCGATCGCCCACTCGATGTCAACCGGGGCCGCGTAGTTCTCGTCGGGCGAGAAGTGCGACTGCAGCAGCCGGCTGATCAGGGCCAGCCGGCCCACGAGGGCCTTGGTCCCGGCGTCCAGGTCGGTGGCGGCGGTGCCCAGCGAGACGGTGCGGCTGCCGCCCTCCATGGTGTTGCAGAGGTACTGGAGCGGGGCGCCCTCGCCGTTGACCACCTCGATGACCGAGCGCGGCGAGATGTTGAGGTAGACGCTGCGGAAGTCCCGTGGGCTCAGCGGGTCGCAGGTGACCAGGACACCGCCGACGGTGGCACCGACCTGCTCCTGCACGACCACGCCCATCCGGCAGCGGTCCAGCGGGATGCCCGCCTGCTGCCGCAGCAGGACGGCGCGCGGCGCCAGCAGCGAGGACCAGACCTTCCGGACGGCGTCGACGACCGCGTCTGTGCCGCTGACGTGCGCCACCGACTCGTAGAGCCCGGCGGCGGAGAAGCCGGCCAGATCCTCGGCGTTGGAGGAGCTGCGGACGACCAGCACGGGTGCGCCGTAGAGGTGGAGGTCGAGCGCCCGGTCGAGCTCTGCGCGGAGCGCGTCGGGCAGCGGGGTGGTGCGGATGAGGCGCTGGGCCTCCCGGCAGAGCCCGCTCGGGTCCGTGGTGCCGTCCCGGAGCGAGGCGTCGAGCCGGTCGAGGGTCTCCCGGAGCTGCGCGGAGGAGTCGAGGAAGCGCTGCTGCAGGGAGAACGGCAGCACGACGCCGCGCGGCACCTCGGCGTACTCCTTCACCAGCCGCTGTGCGGCGGTCGTCAGCTCCATGTCGTCGGCGTCCTCGGGGATGCCGAGTTGCCGGGCGAGGTAGCGCAGCAGGTTGTCCCGGGGCGGCCGCGGCACCCGGTAGAAGCCGAGCCAGCGCGAGGACCCGTGCTGCAGCAGGTGGGTGAGTTCGCCGAGGTTGGCGGCCTTGGTGCCGAACCGGACGTGGTCGCCGGCCCGCAGCTCGGTCAACGGTGTGATCGGGGTGGGTGTCAGGTCGGGCGGGTCCACGGTGACGCGTTCGGCCCGCGGTGCCGGCGCCGGCCGCTCGTCCGCCGGGCGCGGCGGTGCGGCCTCCAGGTGGAGGTCGGTGCCGTCGGCCTCGACCCGGTAGCGGACCCAGCGGCCGGCCAGCCCGGCCCGGTCGATCCGCTCGGCGGCGCCGATGCCGACGGCGTTGGGGATGCCCCAGCCGGAGGCCATCACGTTGATGTGCGAGAGAGGGGTGGTGTGCTCGGTGTGGATGATGCCGGACACCCGGGGGATGTCCTCCGGCACCCGGGGCATCACCACGATGTCGTGCCACGCCAGTGGCTCGTTGTCCGCCCGGTACTCCTCCTCGGAGGAATACGCCCGCAGCCGCCCGTGCGCCTCCCCGGCGTTCAGCGGTACGAACGCGGCCGTCGAGTACAGCTCGTGGGACAGGACGCGGGGTATCTCGTTCTCCGGGATGTCCGCGACGTACTCCTCCTGCCGGTGGTTGGCCGGCTTGAGGACCAGCGGCAGCGACGGGTCGACGTGGTGGCGCACCCGGTGGTAGAAGGAGCGCAGCATGTCCCGGTCCATGGTGTCGACGTCGACCGTCTCCAGGGACAGGAACGGACCGGCTGCCCGGCCGTCCGGATCCTGGGTGTCCGCACCACCGCGGGTGTGCAGGGCGAGGGTGCCGAGGAGGAAACGGCGGTCGGGATTCCGGTAGACATCGTCATTGAACGAATCGAGCCCGCGGGCGAGTTCGTCGATCGACATGCCGAGTATCTCGCACGCGATGTAGCGGACGTGGAGCATGCCGTCCGCGCTGTCAATGAAGTGGAGGACCGACTCGGCTCGGTCGAGCACGATTTTCACATAGGGGTAGCCACCGACCGTGCCGGCGAGCTGGGAAAACTCCTGGATGGTGAGCTTTTCGCCGGTGAGGCGGGGCCGTGTGGTCGCTTCGTCGCGATCCGAACGGGTCATGCGCACAGTTCAGCCATTCGTCATCGTGGACACACGATCGGTGTGCACCAGGTCAGAAGGTGGTACGGCTACACACACACTGCCATCAAATCCGAACTTCTGACGAATAATCAGACGACATCAGGCCACTACGGAGTGTTTCGGCCAGATTAACCACCGCCACCGAAACCATCGCGCCAGGTCATGCAGTGGCAAAGGTCACAGACAACTTGGGCCGGTTGATCGAATGTCCCGAAAAGATCCTGAAATGTTGATTCCTATACGACCCTCTGGAAAGAAGTCCACCTCGGCTGATCAGCGCGGCACGGCGGACGCGGCCCTCTTCCCCCGGGCGGGGCCTCGGATGGAGGGGGCGTCAGGCGACGGCCGGACTTGCCGGGCGTCCCGTCAGCGCCGCCCGGCCGCTTCGAGCAGGCGCGGCGGGAGGTAGGGGGACCGGATGTGGACGGCCCAGCCGCGGCTGCGGCGGGCGGGGCAGGCGAGGGCGAGGGCGCCGAGGCTGAGCGGGGCGCCGGGGTCGGTGGCACGATCGGCGTCATCGCGGCCGACCTCGCTGGCTTCCTGTGGGTACTCGCAGCCGGCACCGGCCCCTTCGAGGCGACCACCGACTACCACCTCGACCACACCCCGCGCCCCAGCCCGGACCGCCGTCGCGGAACGCTTCGCCCCACAACGACGCCGCCCGGCCCAGGCCATCACCGAGCAGGCCGGCCAGGAGTACCCCCACTTCGACGACATCGTCCTCGAACTCTGCCGCTGACCAACGGCCACCTGCCCGACCACGCCAGGCACTGCCCACACCACCACTTCCGGGCCGCCGCAAGCCGACCGGGTACCCCCGAATCCACCGGCGCGTACAGGGCTCTCATCCAGACTGCGGGAATCCCCACTTCTCACGCGACCTGCAAGTTCTCAACTAACCACCCAAACATGCAGGTCAAACCCACTAACACCCAACCAGCAACCACCCTCACGCAGGCCTCCAACCCAAACACGACCCCACCACAGCCCGGATCCTTCTCAACCAACGGCGTTGAAACGGCGTCGGAAAACAACTGAAATCGGCATCACAATCCCCGACCCCACCACCACCCCGAAACCGGGCATGGCATGCCCACGGCGAACACACACGGCAACCAAAACCCGCCCCCGCGACACACCCCGCCAACCCACCCCACCCCCAACCACACCCCGAAAACCAGCCCGACCGACCCGGGAAGAAACACCCAAAACAGGCAAAACACCCCGGCCAACGACAACAGGTCACACCCACCGCGGGCCCGCCACAGCACGGGCGTCGGCATCGTTGGACCGGCAAAGGACCGACGGGGCTTCCCCCGGGAATGTGGACACCGGGTGCTATGCAGCGACGGCCAGCGTAACTGATCTCTGCTCGTAGGCGATCGGGGTCATGTGGTCG
>NZ_JBHVVI010000204.1:0-9852 GCF_042883685.1 Kitasatospora sp. NPDC058190 | reverse complement strand
CCGGCCCCGGCGGCCTGCGGCCGCCGGGTCGGGCGGCCCCCCCCCCCCCCCGGGGCGGGGCCGCTCCTGTACGGAGCGGCCCGCCGGCCGCGCTCCGCCGATCGGCCGGCGCCGGCTGATCGGCCGGTCAGCCGCGCAGAACGACCAGGTCGTCGCGGTGGACGACCTCGCGCTCGTACGCGGCGCCGAACTCCTGGGCCAGGTCGCGGGTGGACCGGCCGAGCAGGCGGGGCAACTCCCTTGCATCAAAGTTGACCAGTCCGCGCGCCACGATGTGGCCGTTTTCGGCAAGAAGGTCCACCGGATCACCCGCGGTGAACTCCCCGTCGACCTTGGTGACCCCGGCCGGCAGCAGCGAGGCACCGCCGGAGACGACCGCCTCCACCGCGCCCGCGTCCAGGTGCAGGGCGCCGCGCGGGCTGCTCGCGTGGGCCAGCCAGAGCATCCGGTCGGACGTGCGGCTGCCGGTGCGCAGGAAGAGCGTTCCGGTTGGCCGTCCGGCCAGCGCGTCGGCGGCGTGGCTGGCCGCGGTGAGCACCACGGGGATGCCCGCGCCGGTGGCGATCCGGGCCGCCTCGACCTTGGTGACCATGCCGCCGGTGCCGACGCCCGCCTTGCCGGCGCTGCCGATCTCGATGCCGTCCAGGTCGTGCGGGCCGCGCACCTCGCCGATCCGACTGGTGCCGGGCTTGGCCGGGTCGCCGTCGTAGAGGCCGTCCACGTCGGAGAGCAGGACCAGCAGGTCGGCCCGGACCAGGTGGGCGACCAGGGCGGCCAGCCGGTCGTTGTCCCCGAACTTGATTTCGGCGGTGGCGACGGTGTCGTTCTCGTTGACGATCGGCATCGCGCCCATCGCCAGCAACTGGTCCAACGTCCGGTAGGCGTTGCGGTAGTGGGCGCGCCGGCTGGCGTCCTCGGCGGTGAGCAGCACCTGGCCGACCCGGATGCCGTACCGGGCGAAGGAGGCGGTGTAGCGCGCGACCAGCAGACCCTGGCCGACGCTGGCGGCGGCCTGCTGGCGGGCCAGGTCCTTGGGGCGCCTGTCCAGGCCGAGCGGGGCGAGCCCGGCGGCGATGGCACCGGAGGAGACGAGGACGACCTCGGGGGTGTCCGGGCGGGCGCGCACCTTGGCGAGCGCGTCCACCAGGGCGTCGACCCGGTCGGCGTCCAGGCCGCCGGCCGCCGTGGTGAGTGAGGAGGAGCCGACCTTGACCACGATCCGCCGTGCGGTCAGCACCTCCTCCCGCAGTGAGTCCTCGCTCATCTCGCTGTACGCCCTTCCGGTGTGGTGCGGGTACGGCGGGCGCCGCCCGGCCGTCAACCCCGAAATCTACGCGATCCGCGCAGGCCTCCCGCAGAGTGTTTCACCGGCTGGACCCGGCCTGGTCACGGCCTCGCCACAGCCCGGCCGCCAATCCGGATGGCTGGTATGGTCCCTGACCGAAAGCCAGATCGGGGGACGGCTTCTTGCCCGCTGTACCCACTCGTCTTCGACCTTCCTGTCATCGGGCGGCGCCGCACTGGGCAGGCCGGCAACGGTTCGCGGCCGCATGCCCAGGAGAAAAGCGCACCATGCGTTCGTACACCACGAAGCTCACCGTCGCCGCCCTGGCGGCGGCCACCGCCCTCTCGCTCGCGGCCTGCGGCCCGGACAACCCGGACCCGGCCGCCACCGGCGGCGCCACCGGCGCGGCCCCGGCCCAGACCGGCGCGGCCACGGGTGCCGCCTCGGGCGGTGCGGCCGGCGGTGCGGCCGGCGGCTCGACCGCCGCCCCGTCGGGCGCTGCCACCGGCGGTGGCGCAGCCGGTGGTGCCGCCAACGGCGGCGCGGCGACCGGGGGTGCCGCCACGGGCGGTGCCGCCGACGGCGGTGCGGCCACGGGCGGCGCCGGTACGGCCGGCGCGGCGGGCGGCGGCGCCGGCAAGATTCCGCAGGCCGGCACCACTGTGAAGGTCGGCCAGTCGGCCACCGTCGACTTCGCCGACAAGACCTCCAACGTCGCCGCCAAGCTGCAGATCACCGTCACCGGAATCGAGGTCGGTTCGCTCCAGGACCTCACCGCCGCCAAGGTCCCGACCGCCGGGCTGGACGGCCGCACCCCGGTCTACGTCAGCTACACCATCAAGAACCTCGGGGAGTCCAGCCTCTCCTTCACCGCCCCGAACTCGAAGTTCGTCGTCTTCGACAGCTCCGGCGGCAAGGGCCTCCCCACCCTGAGCGCCGCCACCCCGATGCCCAAGTGCACCGGCGCGAAGTTCCAGGGCATCGCCAAGGGCGCCGAGACCAAGGGCTGCGACATCTTCACCATCGCCGGCAACACGCCGGCCGCGGTCGGCTACACCGACCTGAACGACCTGCTCAAGCTGCAGGCCTCCTGGGCGAAGTGACGCCGCGTCACCCGTGAATGCGTGAACGGCCCCCGCCACCTCGACAGGTGGCGGGGGCCGTTCACGTCAACCGGTTCAGTCGTCCTCGTCGTCACCCTCGATGGCGGACTGGCGGCCGCTGGAGAGCGCCTCGAAGGCGAGGAACTCGGCCTCGGCCGCGTCCCGGCCCTTCTGCTTCTCCCGGCGGCGGTCGACCGCCGGGCGCGGGTTCTCGAAGCGGTGGTCCTCACCGCGGCGGCCGAGCATCTCGGCGCCGGCGGCCATGGTCGGCTCCCAGTCGAAGACGACGGCGTTCTCCTCGGGGCCGATGATGACGGTGTCGCCCTCCTGCGCCCCGACCTTCCACAGCTGCTCCTCGACACCGAGGCGGGCCAGCCGGTCGGCGAGGTAGCCGACGGCCTCGTCGTTGGCGAAGTCGGTCTGGCGGACCCAGCGCTCCGGCTTGACGCCGCGGATGCGGTAGGCGCCGTCCTCCTCGGTGATGGTGAAGCCCGCGTCGTCCACGGCCTTGGGCCGCAGCACGATCCGGGTGGACTCCTCGGCCGGCTTGGCGGCGCGCGCCTCGGCGACGATCTTCGCCACCGCGAAGCTCAGCTCGCGCAGGCCCTTGCGGGAGGCGGCGGAGACCTCGAACACCTGGTAGCCGCGCTCCTCCAGCGAGGCCCGGGTCAGGTCGGCGATGTCCTGGCCGTCCGGCACGTCCACCTTGTTGAGCGCGACCAGGCGCGGGCGGTCGTCCAGGCCGCCGTACTCGGCGAGCTCGGCCTCGATGGTCTCCAGGTCGGTCAGCGGGTCGCGGCCGGGCTCCAGGGTGGCGCAGTCCAGCACGTGCACCAGCACCGAGCAGCGCTCGACGTGCCGCAGGAACTCCAGGCCCAGGCCGCGGCCCTGGCTGGCGCCCGGGATCAGACCGGGCACGTCCGCGATGGTGTAGACGGTGTCACCCGCGGTGACCACGCCGAGGTTGGGGATCAGGGTGGTGAAGGGGTAGTCCGCGATCTTCGGCTTGGCGGCGGAGAGCACCGAGATCAGCGAGGACTTGCCGGCGCTCGGGTAGCCGACCAGGGCCACGTCGGCGACGGACTTGAGCTCCATCACGATGTCGCGGGCCTCGCCGGGCTCGCCGAGCAGGGCGAAGCCGGGGGCCTTGCGGCGGGCCGAGGCCAGCGCGGCGTTGCCGAGGCCGCCGCGGCCGCCCTGGGCGGCGACGAAGCTGGTGCCGTGCCCGACCAGGTCGGCCAGCACGTTGCCCTGGCGGTCCAGCACCACGGTGCCGTCCGGCACCAGCAGAACGAGGTCCTCGCCGTCGGCACCGGTGCGGTTACCGCCCGCTCCGGGCTTGCCGTTGGTGGCCTTGCGCTTGGGCGAGTGGTGGTACTCGAGCAGCGTGGTGACCTGCGAGTCCACGGTGAGGATGACGCTGCCGCCCTCGCCGCCGTTGCCGCCGTCCGGGCCGCCGAGCGGCTTGAACTTCTCGCGGTGCACGGAGGCGCAGCCGTGGCCTCCGTTACCCGCGGCGACGTGGAGTTCGACGCGGTCCACGAAGGTGGTCATGGGATGTGCCTCCAGTGCGGATGAGTCCTGCTTGTTGCGTAAAGCCGAAGGGTGGACCGGAACATTCCGGCCCACCCTTCAGTGTGAGTCTGACGCGACTCGTGAGTCCGCTCGGACTCAGGCCTCGACGGCCACGATGTTGACGACCTTGCGGCCGCGACGGTTGCCGAACTGCACCGCACCGGCGGTCAGCGCGAACAGGGTGTCGTCGCCACCACGGCCGACACCGGCACCCGGGTGGAAGTGGGTGCCGCGCTGGCGGACGAGGATCTCGCCGGCGGAGACGACCTGGCCACCGAAGCGCTTCACGCCAAGGCGCTGGGCGTTCGAGTCACGGCCGTTGCGGGTAGAGCTTGCGCCCTTCTTGTGTGCCATATCTCGCTATCCCCTTACTTGCTGACCGAGTCGATGCTGGTGATGCGCACCGCGGTGTGCTTCTGACGGTGACCCTGACGACGGCGGTAGCCGGTCTTGTTCTTGTAGCGCAGGATGACGATCTTGTCGCCCTTGGTCTGGTCGACCACCTCGGCGTGAGCCTTCACGCCGGCCAGGACCCACGGGTCGGAGGTGACGGCGTCACCGTCGACGACCAGAATGGTCGAGAGCTCCACCGAGTCACCCGGCTTGGCCTCGATACGGTCGATCTCCAGCACGTCGCCGACGGCGACCTTGTGCTGGCGGCCGCCTGCGCGAACGATCGCGTACATGCGGTACCTACTTTCCCAACTCGGTCGGAACTCCCGACGCCAGCCACCTGGGTACGGACACAGGGGCCTCCTCCCGTTCGCTCCGCGCGGACGCGGGGCTCCGGGAAGGTGATGTGCTCGGGAGCGTGGCGTAGACACGCCGATGGTCAAGAATACGGACCAGCCGCCCGAGGGGCAAACCGGCCCGTACGGCCCGGGGGGCGGGATGGCTCCCGCCCCCGGGCACGGGCACTACTCGGCCGCCGTATCACCCTCGGCGGCCGCGGCCTTCTTGGCCGCCGCGCTCGTCCGCTTGGTCGCGGTCTTGCGGGCGGTGGTCTTCTTGGCCGCCGTGGTCGTCTTCTTGGCGGCGGTCTTCTTCGCGGCGGTCTTGCGGGCGGCCCGCTTCTTCGGCGCCGGGGCCTCCTCGGCGGGCGCCTCCTCCGCGGCCGGGGCCTCGGCGGGCTCGGCGGCCGGGGTCTCGACGACCACCGCCTCCGTCACCACGGCCTCCGCGACGACGGCCTCCTCGGCGGCCTCGGGCTGCGCCTGCGCGACGGCCTCGACGACCGCCTCGGCGGCGGTCTCCGCGGCGGCCTCGACGGCCGGGGCGGCGGCGGCCAGGGCCGCCTCCAGGGCCGCGTCCGCCTTCGCCTGCAGCACCACGATCTCGGCGGCCTGGGGCGCGCCGGCCGGAGCCGTCGCCTTGCGCACCGCGCGGCGGCGGGGACGGCCCGGCGGAGCGGCGGCCGGGGCCTCGGCCACCGGGGCGGCCTCCACCGGCGCGATCTCGGCTGCCGGGGCCTCGACGCCCGGGACCTCCAGGGCCAGCTGGCCCTCGATCTCCTCGCGCACCGGCTCGGCGGCCTCCACCACGGCCTCAGCGGCCTCCACGACCGCCTCGGCCACCGCCGCCTCGACGGCCTGCGGCTCCTCGTGGCCGACCCCGCCCTTGCCCCGGCGACGGCGCTTGCCGCCACCCGAGACCTCGCCCGCGACCGCGGCCGGGGCGTGGACGTGGGTGCTCGGCTGCTCCATGTGCACGATCACGCCGCGGCCGTTGCAGTGCACGCAGGACTCGGAGAAGGACTCCAGCAGGCCCTGGCCGACCCGCTTGCGGGTCATCTGGACCAGGCCCAGCGAGGTGACCTCGGCCACCTGGTGCTTGGTCCGGTCCCGGCCCAGGCACTCCAGCAGGCGGCGCAGCACCAGGTCGCGGTTGGACTCCAGGACCATGTCGATGAAGTCGATCACGATGATGCCGCCGAGGTCGCGCAGCCGCAGCTGGCGCACGATCTCCTCGGCCGCCTCGATGTTGTTCCGGGTGACCGTCTCCTCCAGGTTGCCGCCCTGTCCGACGAACTTCCCGGTGTTGACGTCGATGACGACCATCGCCTCGGTGCGGTCGATCACCAGCGAGCCGCCGCTGGGCAGCCAGACCTTGCGGTCCAGCGCCTTCATCAGCTGCTCGTCGATCCGGTAGGTGGCGAACACGTCCACCTCGGAGGTCCACCGCTGGAGCCGCTCGGCGAGGTCCGGCGCCACGTTGGAGACGTACTCGTGGATGGTCGTCCACGCCTCGTCGCCGGAGACGATGACCTTGGTGAAGTCCTCGTTGAAGATGTCGCGGACGACCCGGACGGTCATGTCCGGCTCGCCGTACAGCAGCGCCGGGGCGTTGCCGGTCGCGGCCTTCTTCTGGATGTCCTCCCACTGCTGCTGGAGGCGCTGGACGTCGCGGGTCAGCTCCTCCTCGGAGGCGCCCTCGGCGGCGGTGCGCACGATCACGCCCGCGTCGTCCGGGACGATCTTCTTGAGGATCTGCTTCAGGCGCGCGCGCTCGTTCTCGGGGAGCTTGCGCGAGATGCCGGTCATCGAGCCCTCGGGCACGTACACCAGGTAGCGGCCGGGCAGCGAGATCTGGCTGGTCAGGCGGGCGCCCTTGTGGCCGATCGGGTCCTTGGAGACCTGCACCAGCACGGACTGGCCGGACTTCAGCACCGACTCGATCCGGCGCGGGCCGCCGTGGCCCAGCGCGCCGAAGTTGACCTCACCGGCGTACAGCACCGCGTTGCGGCCCTTGCCGATGTCGACGAACGCGGCCTCCATCGACGGCAGCACGTTCTGGACCTTGCCCAGGTAGACGTTGCCGACGTACGAGGTGGCCTGCTCCTTGTTGACGTAGTGCTCGACCAGCACGCCGTCCTCGAGCACGCCGATCTGGGTCCGCTGGCCGTTCTGGCGCACCACCATGACGCGCTCGACCGACTCGCGGCGGGCCAGGAACTCGGCCTCGGTGATGATCGGCACCCGGCGGCGGCCCAGCTCGCGGCCCTCGCGGCGGCGCTGCTTCTTCGCCTCCAGACGGGTCGAGCCCTTGATGGACTGCACCTCGTCCGGGTCGAAGGACGGCTCGGTGGAGCGGCGGCGCGGCTCGCGCACCTTCACCACCGTGCGGACGCCGTCCTCGGTGGTCTCGGCGGTCTCGACGGCACCGGCCTCACCGCTGCGGCGGCGACGGCGACGACGGCGACGCGACGAGGACAGGCCGGCGGCCAGGTCGTCCTCCTCCTCGTCCTCCTCCTCGGCGACGGCCTCGGCCGGCTCCTCGGCGGCGGGCTGCACGGTCTCGGCGGCCTCGAACTCCTCGGCCTCGCCACGGCGACGGCGGCGGCCGCCGCGACGGCGACGACGGGACGGACGACCGTCCTCCTCCCACTCGCCCTCGGTCTCGGGAGCGGCGGCGGGGGCCTCCACGGCGGGCGCCTCGACGGCCGGGGCCTCGACGGGGGCCTTGACCGGCGCCTCGGCGACCGGCGCCGCGGCGACCGGCTTGCGGCGGGCCGGCTCGACCCGGGTACGGACCCGGCGACGGCGGCCGACGCCGCTGTACTCGTACTCGTCCTCTTCGACGCGCTCGGCGGCGGTCGGGGCCTCGACCGGCGCCGGGGCGGCGGCGGGCTGCTGCGGCGCGGGCGGCGCGACGTAGGGGGCGGGCTCCTGGAAGACCGGGGCCTGGAAGACCGCGGTGGCCGGGCGGACCGCGCGGCGGCGCACCCGGTGGGGCGGCTCGGCCTCGGCGGCCGGAGCGGGGGCGGGGGCCGACTCGGCGGCAGCGGGCGCCTCGGCGGCGGGGGCCTGGACGGCCTCCTCCTCGGCGGGCTCCTCCTCGACGACGGGCTCCTCGACCGGGGCCTCGACCACCGGCGCGGCCTCGACCACGCGACGGCGGCGGGCCCGGCGGGCCGGAGCGGCGGGGGCCTCCTCAGCCATCGGCTCGGCGGCGGCGGGCTCCTCGGCGGGGGCCTCGACGGCGGGCTCCTCGGCGGCGGGCGCACCGGCCGGGGCCTCGGCCCGCTTGCGGGTGCGGCGGGCCCGGACGGGCTTCTCCGCCTTCTCCGCCTTGTCGGCCTTCTCCGCCTTGTCGGCCTTGTCCGCCTTCTTCGCGGCCTTCCCGGCCGGCTGGTCCTTCTCCGTCACCGGGGCCTCGTCGGCCGCCGGCCCGGTGACCACGATCGCGGTCGCCTCCGGCGCACCGGCCGGAGCCTCGGCGCGCTTGCGGGTCCGGCGGGCCCGGACCGGCTTCTCGGCCACCGGGGCCGACTCGGCCGCCGGAGCCGCCTCGGCGGGCACCTCGTGCGTCTCGGCCGGCAGGACCGTCTCGGCCGCCTCGGCGGCCGCACCCTGCGGGGTGCCCGCCGGGCGGGACACCGCCCGGCGACGACGGCGCGGCGGCGCGGCGGACGCGCCCTCGCCGCCGGTCGCGGCGGTTTCGTTCTGTTCCGTGGCCGCAGCCTGCTGCGGATCGGTGTTCTCGAGCATGCGGGTGGATCTCCCGTCAGGCCCCCGGGCTCCACATCCGGGCACGGCGCGGCACCAGTGGGCGGCCGGCATCGCGACGATGCTCGGGCCGGACCCTTTGACGGTGCCGCCGCGCGGACGCGAGGCCGCACAGGGGCTCGTAGTCTCGCTCGGCGCCCCACGCTCGGCGGGGTGTCGAAAGTCTTCTGGTCTGACCAGTCTTCTGAGGTTTTCCCAAGCTGCGCCATCCCCCAACCCCGGGTGGCTCCCGGACGGGGCCCCGGGCCCACCGACCGTCCTGGTCGGCGGGCCCCGAGTGGCCTGCCTGTGCTGCGGCGACGCTCGCTCCCCTGGGGAGCCGCGGGAACCCTGGAGGACCGTCGGGCCCAGTGAGGAACTGGACCCGGCCTCCGCCCACTAGGCGGACGCGGTAGCGCGCGGCCCGGCGGCCGTTTCTCAGCCGGCCGGGGCCGCGGCGCGGTCGAGCGCCAGCGGGTCGGTCACCGTGCCGGACTCCTCGTCGAGCGGCCCCTGCGCCAGCCTGGTCACCTCTGCGGGGACCGGCGGCGCCAGGTCGGCCGTCGCACGGAGACCGGACAATACGTCGTCGGGTCGTACGGCGGGTGTGGCGTGTCGTACTACCAGGCGCAGTATCGCACAGGGACGGCCGGTCCGAACATCGCGGTCGGTTCCGGAGCCTGCGTCCGCACCGCCGTCGACCTGCGGCTCGACGACCGCGAGTGCGGCCACCGCACCGCGCGCGTCGAAGACCCGCACGCCGTTCTTGGTCCGGCGCTCGACCTCGACCATCTCCTCGGCGAGGAACTTCTCCACCGCCTGGGCCGCCTCGGCCGGCTCGACGCCGTCCAGCCGGAGCAGCCACTCCGAGGCCTCCAGGCGCTCCACGAAGTTCGGTGTGCGGACCTCGACCGCGTCGATCACGTCCAGGCCCGTCGGCAGCGAGCCGTCCAGCTGCGCCCGCAGCTGCTCGGGGTCGCGCTCGGCGGCCAGACCGATCTCCAGGTACTCCGCCTCGCTCGCCACCCCGGTCGGGGCCGCGTTGGCGTAGGAGACCTTCGGGTGCGGGGTGAAACCGGCCGAGTAGGCCATCGGAACGGCGGACCGGCGCAGGGCGCGCTCGAAGGCGCGCTGGAAGTCGCGGTGGCTGGTGAAGCGGAGCCGGCCGCGCTTGGTGTAGCGGAGACGAATCCGCTGCACCGTCGGCGCGGGCGGCGGACCGTCGGGCGTACGGCGTGCCAGGGTCGCTCAGTCCTTTAGTCAATTGTCCCCGTCCGGCGTGGCGCATTCCCGCCACTGCCCGGACTCTGTCACCTCAAAGGGTACGCGCCCCGCCGCGCCCCTCGCTCCGCCCCAGGTCGGCCACACCCCTCGGCCCCCGTCCGGAAACGCACCGGACGGGGGC